>JABGZB010000051.1 GCA_018674955.1 Verrucomicrobiota bacterium
ACCTCAAGATCAATGGCAAAAACGAAATCACCATCAACAACGTGGTAATCGGTGAAGTGTGGCTTTGCGCCGGACAATCGAATATGGGGTGGAGGCTTAGCGCGGTATTTGAGGGGGCGGAGGACGCCGCTTCCGCCAACTACCCAAATTTCCGCATATTCCGTTCGGAACGTAAACACAGCCATGAACCACAGAAAGATTGTATCGCCAAGTGGACTCCGTGTACGCCTGATTCAGCAGCCACGTGCTCTGCTGTCTCTTTTTACTTTGCTCGCAAATTACACCAGAAACTGGGAATTCCCATCGGCATTGTGCTGCAGCCCTATGCCGGAACACCGATTGAGGGGTGGATGCCTAGGGAAATTCAGATGAATGATCCCATAACCCGCAAGTATGCTGAGGAGATGGACGAGGAATCTGCAGCCTATGACCCCACTATGGCAAAGAAACAACTCGAAAGAGCCATGCAACGATGGAAGCTGGGCGAGCGAAAGGGGAAACCCGTCTTGAGAACTCCAAAAAATTGGGGGCATCAATATCCGGGAAATATTTTTAATGGCATGATTCATCCGATCATGCCCTACGGTATTCGTGGCGCGATTTGGTATCAGGGCGAAAGAAATTCAAAAGATGTCCCGCAGGCTTTGAATTATCGCAAGCAACTTGCCCTGCTTATCAACTATTATCGCTCTTCTTGGCATGAGCTTTCCGGTGGAAATGTAGCAAAGGACTTCCCCTTCTACTTCACGCAATTGCCAAGCTGGCATCCGGCACAGAAAAAACCCGTCGAAGGCCTTGAGGCATCTTGGGCGGTGAATCGGGAAATGATGCGTCTGGTGGATTCAGATGTGGCTAACACCGGAATGGTCGTTTCAATCGACACCGGTGACGCGATCGCACTACATCCGAAAAACAAGAAACCAATCGGCATTCGGCATGCCTATTTGGCACTGAAACAAACCTACGAAAAAAACATTACGGCCTACGGCCCGCGCTTTAAAAAGCAGTCACTTCAGGGAAATCAGATAGTTCTGGAGTTCGATTCGTTCGGCAAAGGATTAATGGCAGCTAACCCGGGAAAGTTGAACTCCTTCGCTATTGCCGGGAAAGACAGAAAATGGCATTGGGCGGCTTCTGATATCAAAGGGAGTACCGTAGTGGTTTCCTCGGCGGTAGTTCCAAATCCCACGGCGGTACGTTATGCATGGGCAATGAATCCCTCACAACGCAATCTGCTCTACAACACGGAAGGCATTCCGGCTTCGCCTTTCAGAACTGACAATTGGCCGCTTTTTGATCCAGACATGGATCAGGTGGTGACGGTAAACAAACCTCAAAAACCAGAAGGCTATAAACCCAAAGACTGGACGCGCCCGAAAATGACGCAGTAGTGTTGATTTCGAGAATCAAGAAAGCTGAAGAGAAATGATACACCTCCTACTCACAACAATCGCAGCCGTGGTGCTGGTGGGGTGTGGGCCATTGCAATCAAATGCAAAGTTATTACACCGTGCTGCCGAAGAAGGGGATACCGAAGCAGTAAAGGAGCATTTAGCCGCTGGAACGGATAAGAATGTGAGGGCCGGTAAGTGGGGAGACACTCCATTGCACCGTGCGGCTTTTTGGGGTTACACAGAGATCGTCGAATTATTGATAAATAATGAAGTAGATGTGAACGCCAAGGATGACTATGGATGCACACCTTTACATGATGCAGCGGAATACTCTCACTTGGAAATCGCTGAAATGCTGATTAATAGGAACCCTGAGATGAATGCACTAGATAACAACGGTGATACACCCCTCGACTTGGCCAGCGGAAAAATCGCGAGCCTCCTCCGCAAACACGGCGGCAAGACGGCTGAAGAATTGAAAGCTGAAGGGAAATAACGTTTATCGAAAACCCGTCAAGCACATATCATAAAACTGTTTTTGGTGATTATTTGCACCAAGAAAATGGCAGCGAGTTTCGATTTGGGGCAATTCCAGAATCGCGCTAACTTACTGGGAATGAAACTAATGCGCTTGGGCTTTTGCTCCCCTTGAAGCACGCCTCGACACAGTAAGGGTCACAGGTTCAAGTTTCCTGTACTGCGCACCATTCTTTCGTCTTCAATGGCCTCCCCTTTCAAGCTGCTTTTTTGTCTGTGAACCACAAGGTTTCGCGCCTGGCTTGGCGGCTTGTCTGGGGGCGATCTGCGGATAATACTGGCTGTGGTGATTCCGCTTCGGCTTGCCATTTTGATTTTGTTGGTCGCGACAACGCATGTTGCGGCGGCGCCGTTGGTGAAACGCAAGAACGAGACCTATCAGGTCACCGGCTCCAACTTGCGGGAGTTGAGGCAAATGATCGACCGCAGCGGCCCGGTTAACAGCGACGATGGCAAACATTATGACGGGCTCACCGAGTGGTCGCTCACATGGGATTTTAACCTCAAACGCCGAGGGAAGGTATGGATCGTTGCCAGCCGGTCCGTCATTTTGGACGTCAAGGTCACGACGCCGCGCTGGACCGATTTCAAGGCCACTCCAGGCTTGCTGCAAACCCAGTGGAGGGCCTATCGCGCCAACCTATTGCGGCACGAGGAAGGGCACGTCAAAGTTGCGCTCCGGGCAGCCTATGCAGTCGACAAATACCTTGGCACCTGCGGCGGTTCCTCCTCCTTGGAGAAACTGAAAAGCGACATCCAAAAAAACACCCGGGGCCTGCTCAGTCAATATCGCAAGATTGATCGGAGCTACGATCAACGCACCCGCCACGGTGCCACGCAGGGTGCCACTTTGGCCAAGGGCTCGGGAAGCTGACCCAAATCACGCCAACACTTCCCGGATTACTTGGCCATGGACGTCAGTGAGTCGGCGCTGGATGCCGTTGTGGTAATAAGTAAGCTGCTCGTGATCGAGGCCGAGGAGGTGGAGGAGCGTGGCATGAAAATCGTGCGGCGTTGCGACGTCCTCGCTGGCTTTGAACCCAAACTCATCGGTGGCGCCGTGGCTGGTTCCGCCTTTCACCCCGGCACCGGCAAGCCAAGCGGTGAAGCCGTTGGGATTGTGGTCGCGCCCATAGGTGCCGGCTTGAAACATTGGCATGCGGCCAAACTCAGTGGCGAAGACAACCAGCGTGTCGTCGAGCAAGCCGCGTTGTTTCAAGTCGCTCAACAACCCGGCGACCGGTTGGTCGAGGATCTCGCCGTGCACGTCGTATTGCTCCTTCAACCTTGAGTGACCGTCCCAGTTGATATTGCCG
Organism: Verrucomicrobiota bacterium; assembly: GCA_018674955.1. Taxonomy (GTDB): domain Bacteria; phylum Verrucomicrobiota; class Verrucomicrobiia; order Limisphaerales; family UBA1096; genus UBA1096. The sequence continues at coordinate 3,248 of JABGZB010000051.1, forward strand.
CCGGAGGCGTAGGCGCCGTTGAAAAGTTGCACGAATCGCACGCCGCGCTCGACGAGGCGACGGGCGAGGATGCAGTTGTTGGCAAACGCAGCCTTGTTTTTGTTGGCACTGTCAGCGCCGTACAGTTTGCGAATGTGCGCCGACTCCGCTTTCAAGTTGGCGGCGTCCGGCACGGATAGTTGCATTCGCGCGGCAAGTTCGTAGCTCGAGATTCGCGCCGCCAGCTCGGCGTCACCGGGGAAGTCGGCTTGGTTTTGCTCTTCCAAAATCCGCAACGCGGTCCGGGCGGCTTTGTCTTTGGCGGCGGAAATATTTTTTGGCCGTTGCAGAAAACGAATCGGCTTGGTGCTACTGAACGGCGTACCCTGAAACGCGGCGGGCAGGAAGCCATTCGCCCAATTGTTGGGGCCGCTCTGCGGCATGCCACGCGGATCTTCGATCGCGACGAAGGCGGGTAGGTTTTGATTTTCGCTGCCGAGCGCGTAGTTCACCCAAGCGCCCATACTCGGGAAGCCGTCGAACGCGAAGCCGGTGTTCATCACGTTTTCCGCCGGGCCGTGCGTGTTGGATTTGTTGGTGAGCGAGTGCAGAAAACAAATCTCATCCGCCATCCCGCCGATATGCGGCACGAGGTCGCTCACCATCTTTCCGCACTGGCCCCGTGGCCGGAATTCCCAAAGTGGCTTGGTGAGATTGCCGTTTGGGCCTTGAAACGAAACGAGCTTTTCATTGCCGGGCAGTGGTTGGCCGTGGCGGCGAATCAGTTCCGGCTTGAAGTCGAACGTGTCCACGTGGCTCAACGCGCCGGCGCAGAAAATCTCGATCACGCGCGTGGCTCTCGGCGAGAAGTGCGATTGCCGGGGCGCGTAAGGCTTGGCCGGGTCGATTTTCGGCGACTCGCCGCGCGCTTCCTCCGCCAACATCGCGGCCAGCGCGACGCCGGAAAAACCGTGCATCGAATTTGTCAAAAACTGTCGGCGATTGAGGCTCATTGCAGGTAAAGAAATGCGCTGGAGTTGAACAACACGCGACAGGCCTGTTCGAGGCCGTACCGCTTGGCCAAGCGCTGCAAGACTTGCTGCTCACTTGGCTTGGGCGGGCGGGCGAAGGCCAAGCGGAAGGCGAGGTCAATTTGCGCCGCCGCATCCTCCCCCGCCTCGCGCTTCACTCGCTCGGCAAAAAAAACCGCCTGCCGGTTGGCGAACGGGCTGTTGAGCAGGCTCAGCGACTGCACGGGCGTGATGGAGCGGGTACGACGTGGTTTCATTTGGCCGGCGTCGGGGCAGTCGAACGCGCCGAAAATATCCACCGCCTGCATGCGAACCTTGTGCGCATAAATCATCCGCCGCCAGCCATTGGCATCGAAGGTTTGATTGGGGATATAATCGGACAGGCCGCCGCGTTGGTTGAAAAAGTCAAACCCCCGCCCGCGCATTTTCAAGTTCAACTTGCCGCTGACGCTCAGCATGCCATCGCGAATCGCCTCGGCCTCGAGACGGCGCGGCGGGAAACGCCAGAGCAGGCGCGCATCGGCATCGACCCGCAATGCCTCCGTTTTGGGTCGGCTCGCCTGCCGATAGGTACGCGAGGTGACGATGAGGCGGTGCAGTTTTTTTAGCGACCAACCTTGCCGGACGAACTCCAGCGCCAACCAGTCGAGCAGCTCGGGATGCGTGGGGGCGGTGCCCATTTTGCCAAAGTCCGACGGCGTGTCCACGAGGCCGGTGCCGAAGTGGTTTTGCCAAACACGGTTCACCAACACGCGCGCGGTCAGCGGATGATCCGGCCGAGTGAGGTGTGCGGCCAAGGCCAAGCGGCGTTGCGGTTCGGGCGCACCGGGCGCGATCTCCGCTTGGCCAAGCGCTGCGGGGATGGCCGGGGCGAGCTTGGCCAAGCGCTGCATCGGATCGCCGCGACGCAGCAGCCAAGTGGTGTCGGGTGCGGTGAAACTCGCGGCGTAAATCTGCGGCCCGGCGGCGAGACGCCTAAGTTCCCCCTGCGTTTTTCGGAGAGTCGCGATCAGCGTGACCAGCGATTTTGTCTGCTCCGCGCCGAGGTTTTTGAGTGTCAATTGGCCAGCCGCACGCGTGTCGTCGTTGCGCGGCAAGCGATCCTCCGTGTGCACGACGGTTTGCCACTCGCCATCGGGCCGCAGCACCTCGACGGTGTAATCGGCCGGCACGCTGGAGCCGTTGTGCCACGTGATGTGATTGAGCGTGGCTGGCTGCGCAAAGTCCACCCGCAGCCAAGCCGGCCCGCCCTTGGCGGCGACCCACGGGAAGGCTTGGCGGCGATCCACCGAGCCGTCGGTGAGGTTTTCAAAATGTCGCGTTTGGTTGGCCAAGGCAAAACTGGAAGCCGACGCCTTGGCACCGGCCGAGGCCAGCGCGACGTTGTGGCCGTCAGTCGTCCACGCTTCAAACTCGTACAGAGAAGCCGGACTGCCGTTGGCGGTGGCTCGGATGTTCATCCGGGTGGCGAGCGCGGAGACCGGGGCAAACGCATCCGAATGCACGTCGGCGAGTGGCTTGCGGAGTTTCAACTGTGCGCGCTGGGTTTCCAGTTTTGCCTTGAGTTCGACGAGTTGTTTTTGTTTTGTGGGCAGTTGACTTGTCCAGTCGTCGTTTTGCGTGCCGCGCAATCGCCGGTTGCCATAGCGCAGCCCGGCGAAGATGGCCTGCATGCCGTAGTAGTCGCTCTGGAGAATGGGATCGAACTTGTGATCGTGACAGCGCGCGCAGCCGATGGTCAGCCCGAAAAGACCTTGGCTCACAGTGCGAATCACTTCGTCGAGTTCGTCCTGCCGCGCCGAGCGCATAGCCTCCTCGTCGCGGCCAACTTGCCCGGGCAGATTCGCCGGGCCGGAAACCAGAAAGCCAAGCGCCGCATCGGCGCCGGTGACATCGCCGGCAAGTTGGTCGCGAATAAATTGGTCGTATGGTAAATCGGCATTGAGCGCATGGATGACCCAGTCGCGGTAATGCCACGCGGCAGTCCGCTCGCCGTTGGTTTCAAACCCCACCGTCTCAGCCCAACGAATGATATCGAGCCAATGCTGCGCCCAGCGTTCGCCGTAGTGAGGCGAAGCGAGCAGTGCATCGACCGTCTCCGCAAAAAACGTATCCGTGGTGCCCTTGTCCTGCGCGAACGCCTGCACGGCTTCCGGCGACGGCGGCAATCCGGTGAGGTCGAGCGTCACGCGCCGAAGCAGCGTGGTGCGATCCGCCTCGGCGGAAAAGGTGAGATTCTTTTCGTGAAGTTTTCGGGCGATGAAAAAATCGACGGGGTGATTCTCCCCGGAGACGACCGCCCGCTTCATCGGGCGCAGAGACCAGTGTTGCTCCGCCGCAACCACTGTGGTGGCGATAAGGCTCAGCAGGAGAGTTGACCCGAGACAATGCATTGCAGCTAGGACGAACTGTCCCAAGCAACGAGCATGGTTGTCAATGCCCCTCAACCCGGTTGTAATCTGCAATGTTCATTTGAGCCAAAGGGATCGACCTGATATGTTGTGCGGGAGGGGTACCGCCGACTGCGACCTCTTTCATCAATTCATTGGCAAAGACGTTCGTGACACATAATTCAATCAACAGCCGGGAACTTTTCCTCAACGCCTGCAGCGGCAACGCCGTCACCCGCCCCCCGGTGTGGCTCATGCGGCAAGCCGGTCGTTCCCTGCCGGAATACCGGAAACTCAAGGAGAAACACACATTCATCGAGATGGTCCAGTCACCCGACTTGGCCACCGAAGTGACGCTTCAGCCCCTCCGCCGGTTCCCCCTCGATGCCGCGATTCTTTTTAGCGACATTCTCGTCGTGCCGGAAGCGCTTGGCCAACCGTACAGTTTCACCGACGGCAACGGGATCAGGATGGAGTTCACCATCGGCAACAAGCAGGACATCGAGCGCTTGGAGACCAAAGGGCTGCGTGAGCGCTTGGCCTACACCCGCGAAGCGTTGCGCCAAATCAAGCGGGAACTGGATGGGCAACAGGCGCTGTTGGGGTTCGCCGGTTCGCCGTGGACCTTGGCCAACTACATGATCGGGGGGAACTCCCAAGACACCATGCTGGCACGGCGGTTGTATCACGAGGACCCAGCCTTGTTTGAATGCCTGATGGAAAAGCTGACCGATGCCGTCGCCGACTATCTGGAAATGCAG
>JABGZB010000397.1 GCA_018674955.1 Verrucomicrobiota bacterium
AACTTTGAGTGGATCGCTCCAAAAGGCGGCCAATCCTATAAACAAGCCCAACCCGGTCAGATAACTCACCCGCGGCCGCAATATCGATTCGAGCGCGGACTCAATCCGCTCGTGACAAAGCCGGGCGTTAAACAACAGAAAAACCATCACCGACAAGCCGCCGATCAAATAATCCGAACTGCGATCTCCAATGTCGATGAGCGCATATATTACGGCGATTGCGGCCACGGCGAGCGCGCCGATTTGGATGATCAAGTTATTGCGGCGAATCGCCATGAAAAGCAGTACGACACTCTCGGCGGCGAGAATGGGACCCCGAATCGAGTCGGACATCTCCATCGTCATCAGGCCAAGCGTCACCAGCACCAACCCCTGCGTGAGGTAGCTTTTGCGCGAGAGCGACTGGTCCTCAATCCAACGAGCCGCCGCCAACGCGCACCCGAGCAGTGCCACGCCGACAACCATCGGTAAAACCCAGAATTTCGGCTCATTCAGCACATCCGCCGTGAGCAGGCCAAACATCGCCGCGTTGTTGGCAGTCAGGAACGCGGCGCGCTGGCGGTCACTGAACGCCCCGCTGCGCGAGAGGAAAACGGCCGCCGTGTAAACCACCCAAAGTGATACCGCGAAACTCACGGCGATTGTAAGCGACGGCTCATCAACCCGCAGCCGCCATAGGAGAAAACCGGCGTAAGACGCCGACAGGCTCAGCACCGGCATCTTCAGCCAGCGGTTTCGCAGCATGAACACCACCGCCGCCACCGCGAGGACAAGGTTTGAGAAAAGAATCACCCAGTCCGACACCTCGCCGGTACCACCGGCGTGGATCAGTGGCACATAGGTGGCGTAATACGAGGCGCCGGTGGCGAAGAGCGCGATCGTCTCCGACTTGAGGCGATCCGCGACCCAAACCATGAAGCCTCCCCATGCGAACAACAGCAGCAGCGCGATGGTCGCATTGTCAATGATCTTAACCGGCTCAATAACATGCGCCGCGTACGTCGTGAAATACACCCCGGCAAAGCCGCCCGCGAGCAGCACTTGGCCGTAGTTCTTTAAATTCTCCTTGTTGCGTTGGAGCCAGAAGCCAACGCCACCCATCGCTGCGCTCAGCAAATAAAAGACACTCACCTTGGCCTGTGGGGTAAGTTCGAAGAAAAAGTTTTTGTTATAGTAAGCGAGAATACCTAAACCGGTCAGCAACAGCATCACGCCGATGCGGACGAACCAGTAGGTGCCGAGTTTCATCTCGATCGACTCGGCATCCACCTTGGGCAAACGAGGCATCCCGGCTTGCGCGGTGGCGGCAACCTTCTCCGGCTTGGCCGGTTCGCTTGGCTTGGCGGCAGGCTCGACCATCGTGACGGTGATGGGCGACTGAATGATTGGCGGAGGGGCCAACGGCTGCTTGGGAGCGGGAGTCTCCTTATGCTTTTCGGCCAGGCGCGCCTCTCGCGACTCCTTGAAGTCGCTTGGCAATGTGAAGTGCTCCGGCTCCGGCTTGGCCAAGGCGGCCTGCTTGGTTTCAGTTGGCCGCTCCGCTTGGCCAAGCGACCCGGGTGCTGACTCGGTGTCTGCGAACTGATCGCTCATTTCGTTCAACCGACCTTGGAGTCGATGAACTTTTTTCTTGAGATCGTCCAACTCCTTCGCTGTTCCAGAGGCTTTGGCCAGGGCGAAGAGCGGTGCAATCAAAACCACTCCCCCGCAGATCAGTCCGAGTAGTATTGTATCCATAATTCGGTCCTTTCTTGTCTTATTTAAGTCGGCTTGCCGCTCTGGGAAGACTCTACCCCAAACTCAAAAAAGCCGAGCATTGATAAAATCAATGGTTCCATTGACTGAATAGATGTTCCCGACTACCAACCCTGATGGTGCTTAATTGATATTTTTGCATCATTTATCTCGAAAAACCCCTATTTCCCGCCAAGTCGAAGTTGTGAAAAAATGTAATTCAGCGGTTGACTTTGCTGTTGGAGGGACTACGCTTGGTGGCGCTTAAAACGTTTTTAGCCTTTAGAACACACACAAACTTATGAAACGCGTATCATTCACGGCCGGGTTGCTTGTTGCTGGACTCCTGTTCACAGCACAAGCCAACGCCCGGGAGGGGCAAGCTCTCGTTCAATCAATCAGCGGCGAAGTCACCATGTTGGTGGATGGCGGCAATTGGTTACCGATGCAGACCGGCGAAATGCTCAAGAGCGGCACCGTCGTCAAGACCGGCGCGAAATCGCAAGCCGATTTGTTTCTGGGGATCAACGGGTCGATGCTGCGCTTGGCTGCAAACAGCGAGTTGAAATTTAACCGCCTGGCCATCATGGAATCGCCGATCGAGCCGATCGCCCAAACCGAGATGGAACTCATCAGAGGACGGGTCATCGGCAACGTCCGCAAACTGCCGATGGGCTCGAGCTACGTCATCAAGACGCCGAAAGGCGAGGCCAAGGTCAAGGGCACCGTGTACGACATCAACGCCGACGGCGAGTTGGTCGTGGTCAGTGGCAAGGTGAGGTACACCGACAATGCCAGCGGCAAGGAAGTGCTCATTGCCAGCGGCGGGAAATATGTCGGCGGTCGCGAAGTGAAGGCAGCTGACGACGAGAAAGCTGAATCCGCTGCTGCTGCCCCAACGGATTCAACGGGCTTCCCCGGCTTCACTATCAGCGCTCCGCTCAGGCAGGGCGTGTGGGAAAACCAGGCAAGAGATCAGAGGGCTGGCCCAGTTAACCCGACCCAGTTCATCTCCCCCACTCCCACTTTCTTCGGCGACTTGGTGGTTCGCTCCGGTTCTGCCTTCTCCCCGGACAGGCTCGAAATCGTCCTTGACGCTTCTGCGGGCAGCGAACTTACGGTTGGCCAGGAATTGAAGCCGTCCGATCTCGGGTTAAGCATTGGCGGCGGAGCCATCAACGATAATGATGCGATAATCGTGGTGGAGGAATCCCCCGGTGGTGGCAAGAAACTTGTCATCAAATCCAAGACGGGCGAGCCGTTCGCTGCAGCCGATGTTGCCGGAGCCAATGCGGTGCCGGTTGCGGTCGCCATCCCGACGGCGGGTGGCAACTCGGTATCCGTAGATGTCGATCTTGTGGCCCCGATGAAGCCGCCCAGTCTGATTGCCAATGTCGATGACACCGGCTCAGCCAAGTCGATCAACATCACGACCGACGGGTTCACAGCGGACGAGGCCGACGCGTACATCGCCAGCATCGAAGATCAGTTCGGTGATCTTGATAATTTTGAAATCAATGGCGAGACGCTGAGCGCGGACGAGGTGAATATCATAACCACCGTGGTGCCAACCGGCGATGCCGCGACGCCGTTCCGGGTTGAAGTGGAAATCAAGCCGAAGGATCCCGACGCAGACCTTGGCAAGATCGATGAAATTTCATTTGTGCCGCCGCCCGTCCAGGTTGTGCCCGGCGCAATTCCCCCGCCGCCAATCATCGTGCCACCGACTCCGCCGGTGGATTCCGAGATCACAGGAGGCTGATCCCGGCAGGTTTTTCACAAATTCATTATGAGAACCCGGACAAATTGTCCGGGTTCTTTTTTTGTCTCGGCTCTGCTAAGGTTCCGCGCGTGCGAACGGTCATTTATCCCGGCAGCTTCGACCCGCTGACCAACGGCCACTTGGATGTCATCCAGCGGGCGGCCCGTTTGTTTGACCACGTGGTGGTGGCCGTGGCCCGCAACGGTAGCAAGCAACCGCTGTTCCCCCCCACCGAGCGAAAAGCCATGATTGAGCAGGCCACCACCGGGTTGGCCAATGTCTCGGTGGATATTTTCGAGGGCTTGCTCGTGGAGTACGTGGAGCAGCAGTCCGGCCACGCGGTGATCCGAGGGCTGCGGGCGTTGTCCGATTTTGAGTACGAGTTTCAAATGGCGCTGATGAACCGCAAGCTCAATGAGAATATTGAGACGCTATTCATGATGCCTCGCGCCTCCTATTCCTTCCTCAGCTCGAATTTGGTCAAGGAGATCGCCGGCTTGGGCGGGGATGTTTCCCCGTTTGTCACCCCCGAGGTGAAGGAAGCGCTGGCGGCCAAGCTTGGCCACGCGGGCGTAAATTGAACCCCCCGCCCGTGTGGTTGTCAGATACCCTTGCCAAACGCGCCGATGCCCAAACGATGCCATGCCACTGCTCCTGAAAATTGAAACCCTGGTCAAAGGCCCCGTGCGCCTCAGGGGCAATCTTGCCGTGCATGAACTGCAAATGGAGTCGCTCGACGAGTTGATCGAGATCGGTGAGCCGCTGGAATACGACCTCACCGCGAAACGCACTGGAGACAACATTTCCCTCCAAGGCCGCATGGGCATGCGCCTCAAGTGCGAGTGCGCCCGGTGCCTCCATCCGTTCGAGTACCGGGTTGAATTGCCGGACTGGAGTTGCTTCCTCCCCCTCAGCGGGGAGGAAAAGATCGAGTTAATCAACGATTCAGCAGACTTGACGCCTTATCTGCGCGAAGATATGTTCCTCGCTTTTCCGCAACATCCGTTGTGTGGATCGGGGTGTGACGAGTCGCCCCAGGCCAGTGTTGACGGAAAAGCACCCACCCTCAAGCTGGCTTCCGGCAACCACAGTGAAGTTTCAGCCTGGGCCGAACTCGACCAGTTGAATTTAGAATAGAGGATACTTTTATGGCAGTACCAAAAATCAGGTCATCCAAGAGCCGCGTCCGTAAGCGCCGGGCCAGCAACAGCAAGTTCCACCCGCCGCAGTTGGACAACTGTCCGCAGTGCGATCATCTGGGCTACCAACGCCACCGTGCCTGCCCCGAGTGCGGTCACTACAAGGGCAAACAAGTCATCAGCGTCGAGGTCGGCGCCTGATTCATCTCCAAATCTTGGGCGAAACCGGCCGGGTCGCGCCTTGTGTTTTATGAGAATCGCGGCGGATGTCATGGGCGGAGACGGTGGTTGCGCCGTTATTGTTGACGGCCTTCTGCAGGCGCTCGAGTATCACGACCACATCCGGACGATGTACCTCGTCGGCGACGAGGAAAACATCCGCGTCTCGCTTGGCCAAGCGGGGCATCTCGCCTCACGAATCGAAGTTGTCCACTCGCCGGAAGTCCTCTCGATGGAGGAAAAGCCGGTCGTGGGGTTGCGCCGCAAGAAAAAGTGCTCCCTCGCCATGGCCACGGATCTGGTCAAACACGGCCAGGCCGACGCCGTCCTCTCCGCCGGCAACACCGGTGGGATGGTCGCCGCGGCCAGCATCAAGCTGCGCACGCTGCCCGGCGTGGATCGACCGGGCATCGCCACCGTGATGCCCACCAAGACCAGCAACTTCGTCCTGCTCGATGCCGGGGCCAACGTCGAGGGGAAGCCCCGGCATCTGATGCACTACGCCATCATGGGAGATATTTACGCCCGGGAAGTGCTTGGGAAAAGCCGGCCACGAGTGGGGCTTTTGAGCGTCGGTACCGAGGAAGCCAAGGGCAACGACCTGACGGTGGAGACGTTCAAGCTGTGCAGCGCGCTTGACCTGAATTTCATCGGCAACGTGGAGGGACACGACCTGTTCAGGGAGGAACTCGACGTCGTGGTCTGCAACGGCTTTGTCGGTAACATCGTCCTCAAGACCTGCGAGAGTCTGGCGCTGCACATGATGCGCTGGCTCAAGGATGAACTCACCGCCACACCCATCCGGAGACTGGGCGCGGCCCTCTCCAAGAATGCGTTTCGCGCCCTGAAAAACCGGATCGACACCGAAAACTACGGCGGTGCACCGCTGCTCGGGGTGAACGGCGTCGTGACCATCTCGCATGGCTCATCTAGCGCCCGGGCCATCTGCAATGCCGTGCAACACACCGTCGAGGCGGTGGATCATCATATTAACGAACACATCATCGACGCCGTATCCAAGGCCAACTCCAATATGACCAACTCCAAACCGGAACCCCCCGCCGCTCAGGCATGACCAATCCCGAAATCAAAAACCCCCGCGCCAAGCACGACTTCATCGGGCGCACCTGCTCCATCTCCGCCGTCGGCTCCTACGTGCCGGAAAAAGTGCTGACCAACGCTGACCTCGAGAAACGGATAGACACGACCGACGAGTGGATCACCACACGCACCGGCATCAAAGAGCGCCGCATCGCCGCCGACGACGAGCACACCTCCGACATGGCCGCCCACGCGGCGCAGCGCGCGCTTGAGCGAGCCGAGGTCGATCCTGTCGAGGTCGATTTGATCATCCTCGCCACCATCACGCCGGACATGCCCTTCCCCGCAACGGCCTGTCTTGTGCAGGAAAAACTCGGCGCACACAACGCGGCGGCGTTCGACATCGAGGCGGCCTGCTCCGGGTTCGTTTACGCGCTCGAGATCGGGCAGCAGTTCATCATGTCCCGCACGTACGACACCGTGCTGGTGATCGGCGCGGAGAAACTCTCCTCCATCATGGACTGGGAGGATCGCAACACCTGCGTCCTTTTCGGCGACGGCGCGGGCGCCGCCGTGCTGCAAAACCGCAAGAACTCCCACGGCCTGCTCACCGCCTGCATGGGGGCCGACGGCCGAAAGTCATCGATCCTCTCACAGCCCGGCGGCGGCTGCCTGCACCCGGCCACGGCCAAAACCGTTTCCGACCGGCTTCACTTTCTCAGGATGGACGGAAAGGATGTGTTCAAAAGCGCCGTCAACGCGATGGCCACCGCCGCCCGCGAGGCCTTGGGCCGGTGCGAGCTCGAGATCGACCGCATCAAGTGCATCATCCCGCACCAAGCCAACATGCGAATCCTCAAGGCCGTAGGCGACCGATTGGGCGCGCGCGAAGACCAAGTCTTCAGCAACCTACAACGCTATGGCAACACCTCCGCCGCCTCTGTAGCCATCGCGCTGGACGAAGCAATCGAGCAGGGCCAAGTCGAGCGCGGTGACCTGATTCTGCTGCTCGTCTTCGGTGCCGGCCTGACTTGGGGCGCGGCCGTCATCGAGTGGTGACCCCCGCTTGGCCAGACGCTGTTTTGGCGCTTGCCCGGGCGGTGTATTCCTGATTGTCTCCCAGCCCTTTTAAAATGGAACTGTTTCATAAAATCCTGAATACCGCCGTCGAAGGCGGTGCTTCCGACGTCCACATCAAGCCGGACGCGCCGGTGGTTTACCGCATCAGCAGCCAATTGGTGGAGACCGAGATGAGCCAGCAGCCGGATTCGCAATGGCTGGGCAATGTCATCGACAACATCGTTCCTGAGCAGTTCAAGCCGAAACTGGATGAAGATCGGGAAATCGACTTTTCTTATAACGTTCCCGGCATTGGCCGGTTCCGGACAAACTGCTTCCAGCATCTCGGCAAATGGTGCCTCGCCATGCGCCACGTCGTCGCCGATGTTCCTAAAATCGACAGCCTCGGCCTGCCCGAGATCATCAAGTCCATCGCCGAGGAGCATCGTGGCATCGTGTTGGTCGCCGGAACCACCGGCTGCGGCAAGTCCACCACTCTCGCGGGGATGATCGATCATATCAACTCCACCCAGAAACGGCACATCATCACCATAGAGGATCCGGTCGAGTACGTGTTTGAGGACAAACAGTCCATCATCGAGCAACGCGAAGTCGGTCTCGACACGCCATCATATCAGCACAGCCTCAAGCATGTCATGCGTCAGGATCCCGATGTGATCATGGTCGGTGAAATGCGCGACGCCACCAGCTTCCGCGCCGCGATGAGCGCAGCCGACACCGGCCATCTCGTCATGTCCACCCTGCACACCATCGACGCCCCACAATCCATCTCACGCGTGCTCGACTTCTTCCCCTCCGCAGAACGCGAGTCTGTACGCAAACAAATGATCGGCACCCTCAAGGCCATCATCGTGCAGCGTATGACCGTGCGGAAGGATGGCGGCGTGATCCCCGCCATCGAGATCATGATCAACACCCCGACCGTCTCCAAGCTGATCAACGAGAACCGTCTCGAGAAACTCCACGCCGCCATCGAGACCGGCACCGACGACGGTATGCAAAATTTCAACCAATCCCTGTTTCAACTGGTTAAGGACGAAATCATCACCAAGGAAGAGGCTCTCGAGAAAGCCACCAACGCTCAGGCCCTTGAGATGAATTTCAAGGGCATCTTCCTCTCCGAGGGCAGCCGCATCCTCAATTAACGGGGCAACTCTCGCCGGTTGCGCCCAAGCGGCTTAGCCTCCACACTCCCCGAGTGGCTGCCCATCCGGAAAATCAGTCGCGCGGCCGCGTGGCCTCGCTGCACATGCATCCGCCGGTCGCGGGCGAACCAATGCTGCCGGCCGACTCTATCGCGGTCGAGACCGACGCCGGCATCGTTGGCAACACCCGCTACTGGAAACGCCAATCCCGCTCCACCAACCAGCCAACCCAGCGGCAGGTAACCCTGATAGAACGGGAGCAAATTGCAGAGCTCGCCAGTGCACTGGGCCTGCCAGGCATCGCTGCCGGCCGGGTTCGCTCCAATATAGAGACCGAGGGCATTAACCTAGTGCCGCTGGCCGGCCGCGATATCCGCGTCGGCGGGGCGGTGCTACACATCGCCGCGCCGCGCGATCCCTGCCACAAGATGGACGAGATCGCACCCGGCCTGCGTGAACGCATGACAAACGACAAACAGGGAGTTCTTGCCGTTATCGTTCAGTCCGGGATCATCAAAAATGGAGATGCTATCCAACCAATCAACTGATTTTTCAATCACCCACCGCATCCCGGCAAGCATCATCATGGCGCTTGGCCTCGCCGCCGACGCGCTTGGCCAAGCGGATGAACCGGCCAACCCGCTCGTCGCCACGACGCCCCGCGTTCCGGCCTTCGGCACCGAGCTTCCCGACGACTCCCGCACCCAGCTGCGCGCACACACCGACGCCCTTGGCCAAGCGATCGACGCCCTAGCCCGGCAACACGCCGATACGCCGCCGCTGCTCCACCACCTCCCCGACGTGCAGGTCTATCATAAGGCCGTCGACTGGGCGCTGAATCACCGGATCTTTTTCAAGCCAAGCGAACTCAAAACCGCCGAAGAGTTGCTCGTCGCCGGCAGCGAACGCGCCGCGCAATTGGCCAGCGGCAAAACGCCGTGGACACGCGCCACCGGCCTCGTCGTGCGCGGCTACGTCTCCCGGCTCGACGACTCGGTGCAGCCGTACGGGCTCGTGATCCCGCAGTCGGTCTCCACCGATCCGTGGCGCAAACGCCGCCTCGACGTCTGGCTGCACGGCCGCGACAACAAGCTGAGCGAACTGAAATTCATCCAGCAGCGCCGCACCTCCGCCGGGCAGTTCACCCCGCCCGACACAATCGTCCTCCACCCGTACGGCCGCTTCTGCAACGCGTTCAAATTCGCCGGCGAAGTCGATGTCCTCGAGGCGCTCGCCCACGCGAAGAAACAATATCCCGTGGACAACAACCGGGTGAGCATTCGCGGCTTCTCGATGGGCGGCGGCGGTTGCTGGCACTTGGGCGCTCACCTCGCTGGCGACTGGGTGGCGGTAGCACCGGGAGCCGGTTTTGCCGAGTCGCTCGAATACCTCGGCTTGGCCCGGAAAAACGCGATGCCACCCGCCCATGAGCAGGCGCTTTGGGGGCTTTACGACGCCACAAAATACGCCGGCAACCTGTTCAACACCGCCACCGTCGCGTACAGCGGCGAGATCGACAAACAAAAGCAAGCCGCGGATATCATGGCGCGCCACCTCGCAGACGAAGGCCTGGCATTGCACCACGTGATCGGCCCGGACACCGGCCACAAATATCACCCCGCAGCCAAGGCGGAAATCAACGAGCGCATCAACGCCGCCGCCGCCAAGGGCCGCAACCCGGTGCCAAGCGAGGTGCGACTCGTGACGCGGACGCTGCGCTACAATCGCCAAGCCTGGGTTCGGGTTGACGGCCTTGATGCGCACTGGAAACCAGCCCGCATCAAGGCGCGCATCGCCGGCAACGAACGCGTCGAGTTGACCACCGAAAACGTCTCGCGCCTCGTTTTGTCCATGCCTTCCGGGCTTTGCCCGCTGCGGCCCGACGGCCATCCCACCGTCGTGATAGACGGAGATGAACTGAGCGGCGCTCGCGTCCGCACCGACCGCTCGTGGGAGTCGCTCTTCGTCAACGCACTCGGCAGATGGCAGGCCGTCGGCCGGTTTGAATTCGCCAGCCTGGCCAAGCGCCCCGGCCTGCAGGGGCCAATCGACGATGCGTTCATGAATCGCTTCCTCATCATACGACCGACCGGCCAGGCGATGACCCGCTTGGCCGCCCAGTGGGCCGAGGCGCAACTTGGCCAAGCGCTGGCCGACTGGGAACTGCAGCTCCGCGGCAAGCCGCTGGTTAAAGACGACATCAACTTGACCGCCGCCGACATCGCCGACTGCAACCTCATCCTTTGGGGCGACCCGAAAAGCAACTCGGCCATCGCCCGCGTCGTCGATCAGCTGCCGCTCAAGTGGAACGAAACAACAGTGAAGCTAGGCCAGGCGGAAGCGGAGTCGGCGACGCACGCGCCGGTTCTGATTTTTCCGAATCCGCTCAACCCCAAGCGGTACGTCGTGCTCAATTCCGGCTTCACCTTTAGCCGGTTCGGCCATTCGAGTAACGCCACGCAAACGCCGAAGCTGCCCGACTGGGCGCTGGCGGATATGCGCCAGCCGTACAACGCCGGCAACCCGGACTGCATCGCGGCGGCCGGTTTTTTCAACGAACGCTGGCAACCGCAAAAGGCGGAGTGACGCCCGCTGCGGGTTTGCTTCCGCGCGTCTGGCCTGTCATTTTTTCCGCATGCCAATTCGTTTTGTGACTTGTTTCCTGCTGGCCCTGTCCGGCTCCGCGCGCTTGGCCAATGCCGAGCCGGCCAAGCCAAGCGGCAGCCTATCCATTTTGCCGTCGAGTTCCCGGCTTGAGGAACTTTGGAATGAGGGCGAGTTCACCGAGGGTGTCGCGGTCGCTGCCGATGGCACGGTGTACTTCAGCGACATCCCGAGCGGCGAAGGCACCACCGGCCAAGTTCACAAGTTCGATCCCAACACCGGCAAAACCACCGTCCACTGTGCGGCGTCTGGCAAGAGCAACGGGCTGATGTTCGACAGTGCCGGGCGGCTGATCGCCTGCTGCGGCGCGAACAACGGCCTCATGGCGCTGTGCGAGATTTTGCCCGGCGGAAAACTGAAAGTGCTCACCGGGCGATTCAACGGCGGACGCTACCTCTCGCCAAACGACCTCGTGATTTTGCCCAATGGGACGATTTACTTCAGCGACCCCCGCTACGTCGGCAGTGAAAAAGAGGAACAGGACCAGATGGCAGTTTACCGTTACAACCCGGCGGACGGTTCCGTGAAACGAGCCATCAGCGCGGATCAAGTCGAGAAGCCCAACGGCTTGGCCCTGTCGCCGGACGGCGGCACGCTTTACGTCGCCGAGACCAACAACGCCCCGGGTGGCCGGATGACGTTGAATGCGTTCAAGCTTCGCGGCGACGGCAGCCTGGGACCGAAGAAAGTGCTCGTCGATTTCGGCGCCGAGGCCGGCATCGACGGCATGACAGTCGACGTGCAGGGAAACATTTACGCCGCCGTGCGTTCCGCAAGCCGCTTCGGCATCGTGATTTACACAGCCACCGGCCGGGAACTGGCCTACATCCCGACCGAGACGCTGCCGACCAACTGCTGCTTCGGCACCGGCACGGAAGCCAACGTGCTGTACGTC
>JABGZB010000398.1 GCA_018674955.1 Verrucomicrobiota bacterium
GCCGATCCGCCGCAAAACGACGGTCAAAAGCCGAACGAGCAAAAAGGTCACCAAGCGCGAAATTCAAAAAATCCGCGACGAGACCAAGCGCAAAAAGGATGCAAAGAAAAAAGCCATCCGAAAAGGCGCCAAGCCACTAGGAGCCAAGCGCGCAAAAAAACGCCCCGCCAAAAAAGACCGGCCTCGAAAGCCAGTTTAGCGATTGGCCAAGCGCTGGAGTTCGTTGGCGATACGGTCGATCACTTCGGGCCAATTGCCGGCAACTTGTTGGCGGAAGAGTCTCGTGTTCGGATACCACGGCGTGTCTTCGCGATCGAGCAGCCAGCGCCAGTCGGCGGCGAACGGCAGCAGCACCCATGTCGGCTTGCCAAGCGCGCCGGCCAAGTGAGCCACTGCAGTGTCCACGGTCACTACCAAATCCATCGACTCGATCAGGCTCGCGGTCGAGGCGAAATCGCTGATGTGCGGCGAAAGGTCGGTGACGCACGCGGCGGAGCTGATGATCCGCTTGATCTCGTCGCTTGGTTTTAGCTGGAGGTTGAACCAAGCGACGTCGTCGCACGCGCCGAGCAAAGTCGAAAGCAGCTTGGTCGGCAGCGAGCGGTTATTCGCCCACGATCGGCTTCGGCCGGCCCACACCACGCCGATTCGGAGTGCGCCGGTGTGGGGCACGATTCCCGCCGGTTCTGCAAAAAGGTAGCGGCCGTTTTCGCCGTTGGGCACGGTATCCGGTGTGGTGCCGAACGCCAGCGGCGCGCTCAGCATCGGTAGCGTGAAGTCGGCATCCGGCACCGGTTCACCCGGCTCGAAAACCTGCGACACACCGGGGAGCGTTTGCAGGAGGGCGCGCAGTCCGGCTTGGCACTCGATCACGACGCTCGCACCGGCGTTGGCCAAGTTCGACGCGTAACGGCAAAACTGCAGCGTGTCGCCATATCCCTGCTCGGCAAAGAGCAGTAGCGTTTTGTCGGCGAGCGGCTCGCCGTTCCAGCGGGGGACGCCGGGGTGCCTCGGCGCGAAGAGTGTGTTGTCGGTCTGCCAACGCGCTTCGTAATGCTGCCAGCCGTCGTTCCATCTGCCGGCAGCTAACTCGGCGATCGCGAGGTTGAACGGGCCGTCCGGATTTTGCGGTTCGGCGGCGGTGGATTCCTCGAAGGCGGCGATGGCTTCCGACACCCGGTTTTGCGCCTGTAACGCGACGCCGAGGTTGAGCAACGTCTCGGGATGTTCGGGATGCTCCCCAAGCACCGAGCGGCAAGTGCCCTCGGCGGCGGCGGGGTCGTCGCGCTCGAGTTGCAGTTTGGCCAAGTTCACGCCGGCCATCGGTTGCCCCGGCTCTCCCTGCAGGATGTGCCAGAAACATTCCTCGGCGAGCGCGGTTTCCTTTAGGTCACGGAGCGTTAGGCCGAGATTGACCATGGCGTCGGTGTAGTTGCCGTCGAGGTCCACGGCTCGTTTGTACGCTTGGGCGGCGGTGAGGAAATCGCCTTCGTCCTGCGCGACTTGGCCAAGGTTGAAGTGCGCGGCGGCGAGCCCGGGGTCGAGTTCGGTGGCGCGTTGAAATGCCGACTTGGCGTCCGCCGTCTGGCTAAGCGCGTAGTGCGCGTTGCCGCTGTTGAAATGGAAATCAGCACAGCCAGGCTGCAACTCGATGGCGCGGCGGTACGAGCCAAGCGCATCTTCGGCTTGGCCAAGTTCCGAAAAAAGCAGGCCAAGTGCGTGGTGGGTTTCCGCGTTATCGGGTTGCACACTGATGGCGAACTGGTACTGCTCAACGGCTTGGCTAAGTTGATTTTCTTTTTCAAACTCAGCCGCCTTGGCCAAGTGCCTGGCGACCTCCGGAGACGGTTGTTGCTCGAGCGCGGCGGTCACTTCAGCGATGACGCCGGCCCAGTCGCCCGGCTCGGATTGGCGAAAAATTCGCATCGTTGGATACCACGGGCTGTCGGTGCGGTTCTCGAGCCAACGCCATTCGCCGGCGAACGGCAGCAGCAGCCAGACCGGCTTACCGAGCGCACCGGCCAAGTGCGCCACGGCGGTGTCGATGGTGATGACCAAGTCGAGTTGCCGAAGCAACAGCGCGGTGGCGGTGAAATTGCTCATTAACAATTCTAGGCGGGTGACCGGACCAAGTTGGCTTCGCTCGGAAAGGGTCGCCTCTTTTTGAAGGCTGAAGAATTGGGCATCGGCCGACGAGGCCAACTTGGCGAATTCCTCGGGCGGGACTTCACGCAGCTCGGGCTGCTGCGTGCGACGAGAGCCGCGCCAAACGAGGCCGACGTTCCAGCGGGACGAACTTCGGCCCGGCAACGAGATGCCTGTCCCGGCCTTGGGAGGCGCGATGAGCACGTTGGCGGGAATGGAATCGACGTCGGTGCCAAATACCCTCGGGAGGCTGAGCAGCGGACACTGCAAGTCGTGGGCCGGTGGGAGTTCGCTGCGCGGGATCACTTCGCCAATTCCGTCGATGCCCCGCATCAGCGCGGCCAACTCGGGCTGGCACTCGAACAGGACGCGCCCGCCGCGTTGGGCGACCATGGGCAGAAAACGGGCGAACTGGATCGTGTCGCCGAAGCCCTGTTCAGCCCAGATCAAAACTATTTTTCCCTCGAGCGGTTCGCCGTTCCAACGGGGCGTCTCGAGCCGCTGCCGGAGGCTGTCGAAGTGGGGCATCAACAGCCGGTTCTCGTAGGCCTCCCAGCCGTTTGCGAAGTCGCCGGTTTTCAGCAAAGCGTGCGATTGGTTGAACGCAATGCCGGGAGAGTCGGGGGCGAGTTGCCGCGCCTGTTCGTGTCGAAGCAGCGCTCCCGCCGATTTTCCCAGCGCCATCAAGATATTCCCGAGATTGGATAAGGCTTCGGCTCGGGTCGGGAATTGTTCGACGATTTTATCAAAAACCAAACGGGCTTCCTCGAATTGGCCGGAGCGTTTGAGGCGCAATCCTTCCGCCTCTAGCCCGGCGAGATTTCCGGCTGCAGATTCGACATGCAGCGCGGAGAGGATTTGGCTCAAAACCGTCCGCCAATCACCGGGAGTGGGCTGGCGGAAAATACGCATGGTCGGATACCACGGACTGTCGGCGCGGTTGTGGAGCCAACGCCATTCACCGGCGAAGGGCAGCAGCAGCCAGACTGGTTTGCCCAGCGCGCCGGCCAAGTGCGCCGTAGCAGTATCGACACTTATGACGAGGTCGAGTTGCTCGATGATCGCCGCCGTGGCAGCCAAGTCGGTGCAATGCGCTGCGGCATCGGTGGCGTTGGCCGCTTGGCCAAGCGCGGCTGCGGCATCGGCGGGAGAGTTGAGTTGGAGACTGACGAAATGGGCACAGTCGGACGCAAGCAGCGCTTGGCAATCGAGCCACTGCATCGAGCGGAAGGCGTCGTTGCGGTGCTTTGGGTTTCCGGCCCAAGTGATGCCGACTTTGAGTTTGTCCGGCGCCAGGCCAAGCGACGGCGATCGTTGCGACGCTCCGAGATACGGAACCTGATCGGGGAGAGTGCCGGTGACACGCGGCAGGCTGAGCAGCGGGATTTGCAGATCGTGCTCCGGCGTGGGGTCGGTGGCGGTCACGACCTTGGCCAAGCCGGGTAGCGTCTCGAACAACGCCTTGGCCTCCGTCGGGCACTCGAGAATGAGCGTACCGACTTGCGCGGTGAGCAGCGGGAGGTATCGGACAAATTGAATGGAGTCGCCCAAGCCCTGTTCGCAGTGGACGAGCAGCGTCCGGCCTGGGGCCGGTGAGCCGTCCCACTCCGGTTTGTCCTGGTGACGC
>JABGZB010000052.1 GCA_018674955.1 Verrucomicrobiota bacterium
GCGGCGGTGCCATCGGAAACCGGCAAGGTTCGAATCGCCTTTGGTTCGTGCAGCAAGGTGTCGCAGTTCAACAGCGGGCCAATCTACAAGGCGATCGCCGCCGAGCAGCCGGACATGGCGCTGTTTATCGGTGACAATTCCTACTTCATCGTTGCCGATGGCAGCGACAGACATTTCAACACCACCGGCCCGACGGGTGACTGGTCGTCGCCCGAGGCGATGACGGCGCGCCACCTCACCACCCGCATGCACCCCGACCTGCAGTCGATGTTCCGTTCGGTGCCGAGTTACGCCGTGTGGGACGACCACGACTACGGCCCAGACAACGCCGACCGCACACTCGGTTTGCGTGAGGAGGCGACGACGGTGTTTCGCCAAATGTGGGCCAATTCCGACTACGGTACCGACAGTGTCCCTGGCATTTTCAGTTCGTTTCGAAACGGCCCGGTGGAGGTGTTTCTGCTGGACGATCGTTACTACAAATATTCGCCGCAGAAACACAAGGATGTCACGATGGCAACCGGCGAAATCTGGGGCAGGGCGCAGACCGACTGGCTGCTCGACGGCCTCAAGCACTCGACCGCGCCGGTCAAGCTTATCGCCAATGGCACGCAGGTCATCACCCGCAGCACTGGCGGCGAGGGGCATCGGCGGGAGGCTCAGAACGAGTTGCAGCGGCTTATCGATCACATCGAAAAACACCGCATCGATGGCGTTATTTTCCTTAGTGGTGATCGCCATTACAGTGAGTTGCACTACGAGGCGCGCGACGGCCATCCGCCGCTGCTTGAGTTCACCAGTTCGCCGCTGCAGCAGGCTCAAAAAGTTGGGCCACTCAAAAACCGGCCCAACACATTTCGGCTTTGGGGGCTAAAAGGTAACAGCTACGGGTTGGTGACGGTGGACATCCCGGAACCTGGCAAGGGTACCGTTCGGCTCGAGGTGCGCACAGAGGCCAACACCGTGCCGGTGGTCGAGAATACCCGCTGCTCCTCCGCCTGGCAGTTAAGTGATTTGCGCTATTGAAATTTCCTAAGCATATCCAACTCGCACTAGGTTTCTTGATCGCCCTGCTGTCGCTGCCGGTTGGCCAAGCGGCTGAGGGTGTGACCAGGCCAAATGTGTTGTTCATCGCTGTTGACGATCTCAATGATTGGGTCGGTGTGCTTGGCGGGCACCCGCAGGCGCGGACGCCAAATATGGACCGCTTGGCCAAGCGCGGCCTGCTCTTCACCCAAGCCTACTGTTCCGCGCCGGGTTGCAACGCGTCGCGCTCGAGTTTGCTCACCGGTTTGCGCCCATCGACGACCGGCATATACGCCAATGCGCACGATTGGCGGCAGGCGCCCAAACTGAGCAGCGCAGTCACGTTGCCGCGCCATTTCAGGAACAACGGCTACTTCACTCTTGGCACAGGAAAGCTGTTTCACGCCCACACGTTCTTCGGCAAGAAGAATCTCAGCGGTTATCCAGACCCTGATGCATGGGCCGACTATTTCCCGTCTAAGACCCAGCAGATGCCGGAGGAAGCCGTGCCGGAAAACTGGCCGGTCAACAGCAGTCGAAAATTTTACGGCGGCCACTTCGACTGGTCGCCGCTGCAGATTCCAAACGCTGGGATGGCCGACGCCAAGGTCGTCTCGTGGGCTGCCCGGCAATTGGCCAAGTCGTACGAGCAGCCGCTGTTTTTGTCAGTCGGCATTTATCGGCCGCACGTGCCATGGTATGCACCGCAGAAATATTTCGACCGCTTTCCGTTCGAAGAAATCCAGTTGCCCAAAAATATGCCGGACGATCTCGACGACATCCCCACCGCCGGGCAGGCGATGGCCAAGCGCCAATGGCACAAATGGATCACCGAAAACGGTCAGTGGAAAAAAGCGGTGCAGGGCTATCTCGCCTCGCTGTCCTTCGCTGACGACATGGTGGGTGAACTGCTTGACGCCCTCGATAACGGCCCGATGGCCAAGGACACGCTGATCATTTTCTGGGGCGACCACGGCTATCACCTCGGCGAAAAGGAGAACTGGGAAAAGTTCGCCCTGTGGGAAGACACGACCCACGTGCCGCTCATTATCGTCGACCCGCATCGCACCCAGCCCGGCACCCGCTGCGAGTCGCCGGTGAGCCTGCTCGACCTTTACCCGACGCTCGTCGAGTTGTGCGGGCTTGGCCTCCCACCGCAGACGCTCGAGGGGCGCAGCCTGGCCAACCTACTCACCAAGCCGGGTGCGAAAAGCAGACGCGTCGCCGTCACCACGCAGGGCAGGGGCAATCACGCCGTGCGCTCGAGCCGCTACCGATACATCCGCTACGCCGACGGCAGCGAGGAGTTGTACGACCACAAAACCGACCCGCACGAGTGGAACAACCTTGCCGGTGACCCGAGCTTGGCCAAGGTCAAATTCCGCCTGGCCAAGCGACTGCCCACGGTGAACGCTGAGCCGATCAAGATTAAGCCAAGACCATGAAACGAAGGACCTTTGTCCCACTGTTGACAGCGGCATTGTTGGTGCAGGGTTGCGCGACACTTGAGCGCCTGGTCGGGCAGTCGGCTACTCTTGGCCCGGCCAAGGGTTCACTGATCATCGTCGGTGGCGGCGGGATGCCGAAGGTGATTTTTGACCGGTTTTTTGAGGCGGCCGGCGGACGCGACGCCAAGATCGTTGTCGTGCCGACCGCCGGCTCCGACGCCGATTACGACGAATCGACGAGTTCGGTGAAGATGTTCAAAAGGGCTGGCGCAACGAATGTTCATCTTTTGCACACGCACGATCCGAAGGTCGCGGACTCGGATGAGTTCGTCGCCGTACTGAGTGATGCCAAGGCGGTGTGGTTCGGCGGCGGCCGGCAGTGGCGCCTGGCGGATGCCTACATCGGCACCAAGACGGAGGTGGCGTTTCACGACGTGCTCAAGCGGTGTGGCGTGATCGGCGGCAGCTCAGCTGGGGCGACGATTCAGGCTTCGTACCTCGTTCGCGGGGCGCCGGAGGGGAATCACATCATGATGGCGCCCGGCCACGAGCGGGGCTTTGGCTACATCCGCAATTGCGCGATCGACCAGCATCTGCTCGCCCGCAAACGCGAGAACGACATGCTGCCGGTGATTCGCAAACACCCGCACCTGCTTGGCATTGGCATCGACGAATCGACCGCGCTGTTCGTGCGCGGCAACACCGCTGAGGTCATCGGCAAAAGCAAGGTGCTCTTTTATGACATCGCGCTGGAGAAAACGGTCGGCGAAAAGTTTTACACGACACTCGATCCCGGCGAGCGCTACGACCTCAAGACCCGCCGCAAACTCCCGGCCAAGTGACGCTTGGCCAAGCCCTCCAAGTGTCGCGCCAGCGTTTTGGAATGAGGCCGTCCCTGCCGCTTTGGAAGCCGGTTGAGCAGAGTGAGCGGTTAGCAGACAAATAAACCGAGCACCGCGAACCGTGTCCCAGCTTGAAACTACAAAAAAACGGTGCAGAGAGCCGCATTCCAAGACGCTGCCACGCTGGCCCGGCGGCCGGCAAAAAACCTCTCCGCTTTACAACGCGGCGTTGGCCCCGGATGATGTGTGCGTTTTATGAATATGCGTTTACACGATGGCCCGTTGGCCGGGTTGGAGACCGACGCGCTGGCTTGGCCGCTGGCCAACGGCCCTTCGCTTGGCCAAGCGGCGGATGAGCGGGTCGCGGCCCTGCGAGAATCGGGCGAGATGCACGGCAAGCCGGGCGAGTTGACACTCCTGCACGAACCCAAGGGGCTGCAAAGCCGGCGGCTGATGCTGATGGGCGTTGGCGACTCTCTCGACGCAACGCAGGTGTTTCGCATGGCCGGCCAAGCGGTGCGGGCGGCCCAGAAACGCCGCTTCAAGCGTTTGGCCATCGCGCTGCCGGACGGGGAATTTGTTCGGGTCGCGGCGGAGGGTTGCGTGTACGGCAGCTACGAACAGCCCAAGTACAAGAGCGACGATTCCAACCTGCCGTTGGAGGAAATTTTGATCGTTGCGCCAGGCGCGGACTCGGCGGCATTCGACGCCGGGCGGATCGTTGGCGAGTCGGTGAACCTGACGCGTCGCCTGGTCGACATACCGGCAAACGACCTCGGCCCGGTGGAGTTCGCCGACATGGCGGAGTCGGTGGGCCAAGCGGCCGGGCTGGATGTCGAGGTGCTCGACGAGGCCGGGCTGGAGGCGCTCGACGCCGGCTCGCTCCTGAGCGTGGCCAAGGGCTCTGCGCGTCCGCCGCGACTCGTTCGCTTGGCTTGGAATCCCGCCGATGCGGTCGGCGACTCGCATCTGTTTCTCGTCGGCAAGGGCGTCACGTTCGACACCGGCGGGCTGTCGCTCAAGCCGGCGGGCTCGATGGAGAAAATGAAGTACGACATGGCCGGCGCGGCGACGATGCTTGGGGCTATCACGGCAATTGCGCGGCTGGGTGTCAAACAGCGCGTGAGTTGTCTGTTGGGCCTCGTCGAAAACATGCCAAGCGGCACTGCGACGCGCCCCGGCGATATCGTGCAGGCGATGAACGGCAAGACGATCGAGGTGATCAACACCGACGCCGAAGGTCGGATGGTACTCGCCGATGCGCTGACTTACGCGGTGCGACTCGGTGCGACGCACTTGGTCGATGCGGCGACACTGACCGGCGCGGTGAGCGTGGCGCTTGGCGCGGTGAACATCGGTCTGCTCGGCAACGACGACTCGCTGAGTGCCCACCTGACGGCGACCGGCCAAACGATCGGCGAACATTTTTGGTCGCTCCCGATGAACGACGACTATCTTGAACCGATGAAAGGCGACTTGTCCGATTTGCGAAATGCCGGCACAGATCGCAAGGCTGGCACGATTACAGCGGCCAAGTTTCTCGAGCAGTTTGTGGACGGTACACCGTGGGCGCACCTCGACATCGCTGGCACGGCCAACCTCGACAAGGGTCTGCCAAACGCCCCCAAGGGCGCCTCGGGCATAGCCGTGCGGACTCTGGTGCGAGCTGTGGAAACCTGGCCAAGCGGAGACACAAAATAATTTCAGCAATGAAAGCACTCGAGTAATTGCGGATGGGCAACTCTCGGTTTGTGTCGGGTGGCCAACTTGTGGAATCATTCGCCAACCCCATGCCGCGCAACGAGTTGACGGCTGGTTAGGAGCCGTTCGCCGTTATTCTGGGTTGCTCCGATTCACGGGTGCCGGTTGAGATTATTTTCGACTTCAGCCTAGGCCACCTGTTCGTCATCCGCCTTGCTGGTAACATCGTCGCGCCATCGCAAATCGGCAGCATCGAGTTCGCCGCCGAGCAGTTCGGCACACGGCTGGTGGTAGTGTTGGGGCATGACGATTGCGGCGCAGTCTCGGCGACCATCGATGAGTTGAAACGCCCGACGGGAAGCCGCTCGCCGAACCTCAGCGCAATCGTCGACCGCATCCGCCCGGCCGTGGAGCCTTTGATGGCGACCGAAACGGAGGACGCCGCACTGCTCGATCAGGCGGTCCAGGCGAATATCTGCGCATCGGTGGATCATCTGCGGCACGGCGCGGAGATTCTGGAAACGCTGATCCGCGACGACGGCCTGCTCATCGTCGGTGCCGAGTATTCGCTGGAAAGTGGCGCGGTCGATTTTTTCGACAGTTAAAAAGCCAGGTGCTTGGCCAAGCGCTACGCCCACGCGGGCGGATTGGCCAAGCGGAAGAGGCGTTCGCCGGCGTGGGGGACGAGCAGGATTCCATCGTCTTCGCGGTTGGCGTAGTCGGCCGGGTTAATGCCCGCTGGGTCGCGGTAGCCAAGGTTGATCTGCTGGCACTTGGCCTCGGAGATCTGCGTTGCCAAGGTCACCTCGGCGCGCGGCGTCTCGACACCGTTCTCGTAAGTACCCAGGCCCTTCACGTGGACGCAGTGCGCAAGCGCGCCCCACGGTTTGTCCTTGAAGCAATCCCACTGTTTTAGGAAGTAGTCACGGCAGTGGTAGCCGACGCTCTCGATCGTTTCACCGTGCGCGATGCAGACGTCACTGATGTGCGGCGCATAGATGATCAACTCGCCGCCGTCGGCCAGCACCGGCTCGAGCTTGTACATGCACTTGCCGGCGGTCCAAAGCTCGTCGTACATTTCCGGCGCGCAGGCGAGGATGGTGTGGAACGGTTTCGGCTCGATGCGGATGTGGCGCTCGGCCGAGAGATCGGCGGCGGCGGACCAGGCCTCCTCTACCGGCCCAGCGAACAACCCGCTCATGCCGTTGCTCTCGACGACCATGCAGAAAGCGAGCTTGGGGATCTTGACCATCGAGCCGGCGCGATCGACGACCTTGCGGACCGGCGTCCATTTGTGACCGATTATTTTTGGCGTGGTGATGACGGCACCGAGCCAGTGGAAAAAATTTAGCACCTGTGGGCCGCCAACACCGGGGAAGATATATTTGTTGCCGCCGGAAAACCCGACGACCTCGTGCGGGAACACTGGGCCGATGATGACGATTTGGTCGTAGTCGAAAAGCTTGGCGTTGACCTCGACCGGCACGTCCATCTCGAACAGCCCTCCGCTCAAGTCGCTGATTTCCTCCGTGGAAAGGGTGCCAATGTTGCGGAGCGCGCCGGGGTCGTCCCAGGCATGATTGAAAAACTGAACCGAGGCGTACGGGCCGGTGCGTTCGTTGTGGGAGATCTCCAGCCGCTGCTCGATCGCCTCCTCGCTCATCGCCTGGTGCGTGCCCAGCGCGATCATCACGTCAAGCGCGGCAGCCGTTCCGCCGATCTGGTCGTGGATGGCCTTGAACATCGTGCCGACCGGCGCGGTTCGCGTGCCGTCGGGGACGATCAACAGCACCCTGCGATCGCGAAAGTCCCCCTCCGGCATCGCCTTGGCTACGACGTCGCGCGCCTGTTCGGCGGTGAGCAGTTTGCCTTCGGAAACTTTTTTGGAAACAACCCCCACGGAGTGTCAGATGGTTGTGCTGAGGAACCCGCCATCGACGACGATGTCGGAGCCGGTGACGAAGCTCGCCGCCTTTTCGCTGGCGAGATAAACGGCCGCGCCGGCCAGTTCGCTGGGGTCGCCAAAGCGGCCCATCGGAGTGTGGCCGAAGATTGCCTTGGCGCGGTCACTCGGCGTGTCGTCTTCGTTGAAAAGCAGTTTCCTGTTTTGCTCGGCCGGGAAAAAACCGGGGGTGATGCTGTTGACGCGCACGCCTTTTGTGGCCCATTCGCGCGCGAGAAAACGGGTGGCGCTCAGCACCGCCGCCTTGGACGCCGAGTAGGCGATCACTTTGGAGAGCGGCAGGTGCGACGTGACACTGGCGATGTTGATGATGCTGCCCCTGCCGCGCCCGCACATCGCCGGGCCGAATTCCTGGCACGGCAACAACAGGCCGCCGACGAGGTTGAGGTCGAATACCTTCGCCCAGCCCGGCAGCGGGATTTTCTCGAACGGCATCTCCGGCGTGACGACGGCGTCCGGGTGGTTGCCGCCGGCGGCGTTGAGCAGCACCGTTGGCGCGCCAAGCGCTTGGTCAACGGCCTCGTGGCACGACTTTAGGCTGGCGGGATCCATCGCGTCGCAGGCAAAAAACTGCGCTTGGCCGCCGGCATCGGCGATCTCCTGCACGCGGGCCTCGCCGCGCTCGGCGTTGCGGCCCGCCACGGCGACCCTGGCCCCGGCCTTGGCCATCGCCAACGCGCAGGCGCCGCCCAATGCTCCCGTGGCGCCGATCACCACGGCCACCTCTCCGCTCAAGTCAAACAAGTTCTCCGACATGGCCGCGCAGTATCCACCAGCCAGCCGCTTAGTTGAAGGGAATTCCGCCGGCCAAGCGCTTGGTCAAGCTGCGGTTTTACGTTTGCGTGGCGGTAAAATCAGCGATACCATTCGGACTCCTTTATGAAATGGATCGCAATTATCGCAGTATGTTTGGCCGTTGTTTTGTATGCCTTGAACCGGTCGGAGGTCGGATTGGAGCAGCGTGAGGACGGATTGTATTACAAAACCGGCGCGGAAACGGCGTTCACCGGAGATGGCTTGGTTTACCATTCCAACAAGCAAAAAGCACAAGAGGGCAAAATCGAGGCCGGCAAACAAACCGGCCCATGGAAGATCTGGCACGCCAACGGCCACCTCCACTGGGAGGGCAGCTACAAGGACGGCAATAAGGAAGGCGTGTGGACTCGATACGATGAGGAGGGCGCCAAGACCAAGGAGTCCACTTGGGAGGAGGGTGTCGAGCAGATTATGTTTGAGTTGAAGCCTGCCGAGCCCGCGGAATCTCCCGCTGCGATCCCCGCAGCACCAACTGAACAAAAACAAAACGAATAAAAGGTGATGTAATGAACCGTATCAAACTCCCCGTGCTGGCGGCAGTAGCGCTGGTGATTGCCGGTTGTCAGACCGCAAACCAACTGGCTTACGACGAGCAGGTGTCCATCTTTCGCCCGGAGCTTTGGTTGAAGGATGACGCGCTCTACTACGCCGCCGGTGCCGCCGAACCGTATACCGGCAAACACGAGGCATGGTACGTCAACGGCGACAAGGCATGGGAGGGCGAGATGATAAAAGGCAAACGCCACGGCCAATACACTCAGTGGTATCCGGAGAAAGGCGGCCGGCATGTCGCCGGTCTTTACAAGGGCGGCAGTCGCGATGGGGCATGGGGCCAGTGGTATCCAAACGGCAAAGCGGAAATTCTCTCTGATTACCTCGCGGGCTCCGAGTCGAAGGTTACTTTTTACTCCGAAAGCGGCAACGTCGTACCCGAGAAAGTTTATTGGGCGAAAGTTCGGCAGAGGCTCAACCGGCAAACTTGGCGGAGCTACGGTGTCGCGTACGGGAGGGGTTACTCGAGCCAACACCACTCATCGTATTACCACGGCTCCCACGGCTGGACGCCTCCCGGCGGCGGCACGGCGAGTGACTTCAGCAACCTGAGTGGCGGCGGTTCATACGGCGGTGGTGGAGCCTCCGTGGGTGCACCGGAAGGCCGTTCCGGCGGCAGCCCGAGCACGCCTTGATTCCGGATTTTTCGCGCTTGGCCAAGCGGATCGGTCTTGCCTTGTTCGGTGGACTTGGAGAGTTTTGCCGCGTGAGATTGTTACCCGTCCAACTGGCCGCCTTGGCCCTCCTCGTTGCCTGCGGTCCCGCCGAAACCCCGCCGCCGCCCGCCGAGAGTACCCCGGCACCCGCCGCCGCGCCGGCTACAGAGCCACCATCGCCCGCCCCCGAAACCAAGACCACTCCCGAGCCAACTGAACCGGTACCGCCGCCGACTGTCGCCGAGTCCGTTCCCGAGCCGGTTGCGGAGCCCGAGCCGGCACCCGCCGCGCAGCCCAAGCCGGCTTCCGAGCCGGTCGCCGCCGGGCCGTCGATCCGCAAGACCGAGCGCGAACGCTTCATCGAGGAGCATCGTCTTGAGTTGAAGGAACAACGTTGGCACGCCATCGGCGAGCCCGAGCCGTACACCGGCCAGACCAAGCGGTGGACAATTGAGGGCTGGAAACAGGCCGAGGGCGGTTACAAAAATGGCATGCAACATGGCCGTTGGAAAACCTGGTGGGACAACGGTAACCTTCGCAGCGCGATTGAATTCCAGAGCGGCAAACCAAGCGGGCCGGCGACTCATTGGCACGCCAACGGACAACGCAAGACGGAAGGCACGTTCGTCAACGGCAAGTTCACCGCCACCGCCAAGTGGGACGAAGCTGGCGAGGCAATCCCGCTCGACCCCGCTCCCAAGCAGTAGCGCAAGCTGCTTGGCCCAACGCATCCCGTTTTGATTCCTTCTTCCTCAGGGAGAAGGTGGCCGAAGGCCGGATGAGGGTGAAAACTCTCGGATGTTTTTTTGTAAAATTCATGCGATCTCCCTCTCCCCAACCCTCTCCCGCTGGGAAAGGGAGGCAGAGTACGCGGGCGCATCCCCCTCAAAACCGTCGCTTGACGGCGAACGATTGCAACCTATTATGAGCTGCCACCCGCATTCGGGTGGTTTATCTTCATGACAAAAATCAAAAGCATTCTCGCCCGCGAAATCCTCGACTCGCGCGGCAACCCCACTGTCGAGGCTGATGTGATCCTCGAGAACGGCACCGTTGGCCGCGCCGCCGTTCCTAGCGGCGCGAGCACCGGAGAACACGAGGCGCTCGAGCTGCGCGACGGCGACAAAAGCCGTTACCTCGGCAAAGGCATCCGTCAGGCCGTCGCCAACATCAACGAAAAGATTCTTCCCGCGCTCAAGGGTGCCGATGCCGCTGACCAAGCGGCGATCGACCAAGCGATGCTCGACCTCGACGGCACCGACAACAAGGCCACCCTCGGCGCGAACGCCGTCCTCGCCGTGTCACTGGCCAGCGCCCAAGCGGCTGCGTCTGCGGCCGGCCAATCGCTCTACCGCCATCTCGGCGGCGCGGACGCCAACGTCCTGCCGGTGCCGATGGCCAACGTCATCAACGGCGGCGCCCACAGTGATGCGCCGATCGATTTTCAGGAATTCATGATCATGCCCAAGGGCTTCGACACATTCTCCGAGGGCCTGCGTGCGATCACCGAGATTTTTCACGCCCTCAAGGCTGTGCTCAAAAAGAAGGGCCTCTCCACCGCCGTCGGCGACGAGGGCGGCTTTGCGCCCGCGCTCGGGAGTGTTGAGGAGGCGCTCGAGTCGATCCTCACCGCCACAGCCGACGCCGGCTACGAGGCGGGAAAACAAATCTTTCTCGCGCTCGACGTGGCCAGCAGTGAGTTTTACGATGCGGAAAAGGAACGCTACGTCTTCAAGAAAAGCACCGGCGACAAATTGACCGCCGCCGAGTTGGTGGCCTTTTACGCCGAGCTCACTGGCAAGTATCCCATCGTCAGCATCGAGGACGGCTGCGACGAGAACGATTGGGCTGGTTGGAAGGCGCTCACCGACAAAATCGGCGACCGCGTACAGCTCGTCGGCGACGACCTGTTCGTTACCAACGTGAAATTCCTCCAGCGCGGCATCGACGAGGGCGTGGCCAACTCCATCCTCGTGAAGGTGAACCAGATCGGTTCCCTCACCGAGACGCTTAGCGCCATCCGCTTGGCGCAGGAGAATAACTACACCACCGTCATCAGCCACCGCTCCGGCGAGACCGAGGACGCCATTATCGCCGACCTCGCCGTTTCCACCAACGCCGGACAGATCAAAACCGGCTCCCTCAGCCGCAGCGACCGCACGGCCAAGTACAACCAACTCCTGCGCATCGAACAGGAACTCGGCGACAAAGCGGTGTACGGCGGGAAAGCTTAATGAGTTTAAAGTTTCAAGTTTCGAGTTTGAAGCAGCGCTTGGCCTTTGGCTTAGCCTTGGCCGCTGCTGTCACGTTGGCGGCTGCCGCCGATTCGTCGCTGAAGTCGTCGGTTACCTTTTACGCGTCGTTCGACAGCGGCACCGACGCCGACTTGGCCAAGGGTGACAAGCGGCTTTTCACACTCGTCGATAAACAGCCCAAGGCCGGCAACCACACCGAAGGGATGACGCGCTTGGCCAAGGGCAAGGGGCTCTCCGGTGGCGCGCTGCATTTCACCAAGCGCAAAGCCAAGTGGCTGTTTTACGACGGCGCGAATAATTTCCGCTTCGCGAAAAAAAACTGGAGTGGCACCGTGTCGTTTTGGCTGAAGGTTGATCCGATCAACGAACTCGATTCCGGCTACGTCGATCCCATTCAAATCACGCCCAACACGTGGAACGACGCCTCGTTTTTTGTGGACTTCAACAAGGACGGCAACCCTCGCGCGTTCCGCTTGGGCGCGTTCGCCGATCGAGCCGTTTGGAATCCGACGAAGAAGGAAGTGCCGGAGCCGCAACGACCGCTCGTCCCGGCTAAGTCGCATCCATTCAGCAAAGACAAATGGACGCACGTCGCCTTCACTTGGAAGCGATTCAACACCGGCAAAAAGGACGGCGTCGCCACACTTTACTTCAACGGCAAAAAAGAGGGCAGCATCACCGGCTGGAACCAGCAGTTTTCGTGGAGTGGCAAGCCGCACCGCATCCTGATCGGCTTGAATTACATGGGCTTTTTCGACGAGTTGGCCTGTTTTAACCGCGCCCTTTCCGCGAAGCAGATCAAGCGCATTCACACCCAGCAGGCCGCCTTGGCCAAGCTGCTGAAGTAGCATAAACGCCTTGCCCCGTAGGGGCAAAATGCGATAGCCCGGCGTATCGCCCTTGGAAAATCCCGGCAAAAAAATCTCAAGCCCTGACAGGGTGAAACAAAACGCAACCGATATAAATTCTCCGGTGTTTCACCCTCATCCGGCCTTCGGCCACCTTTTCCCTGAGTGAGAAGGAATTAAACGGGACGCGCTTGGCCAAGCTCCCTCTCCCAGCGGGAGAGGGTGGGGTGAGGGAGAACGCAAACGTTTTTTAAAGTGCTTACTTTAGGGTCCGCGCCCTACCTTTCGTTGCCGCCTTCTTTTTGGTTAGCGCTGCTCAAGGGTTGGCCTTTGCGGACTTCGCTGAAGTCGGGTGTGGTGACGGAATAGGGGAAGTTGGCCTGCGTGCCGGCCGCCCCGAACTCGCCCCGCTTGTTGATGGCGATGAAGTTGATGGCGAGGTCCATTCCCTGCGGATCGGTTCTGGCGATGCGGCGGATCGCCTCGGCGCAGGCCTCGGTCGGCGACATTCCGTGGCGCATGTTTTCGACGACCTGATACGACGCGCAGTAGCGCATCACGTTTTCGCCGAGGCCGGTGGCTCCGGCAGCACCGATTTCGTTATCGACGTAAACACCGCCGCCGATGATTGGTGAGTCACCGACGCGGCCCGGCACTTTGCCGCCCCAGCCGCTGGTGGAGCAACCGGCGGCGATGTTGCCGTCGGCGTCGAGAATCAGCAGCGCGATGGTGTCGTGATTTTCCGGTTTGTCGCCTTTGCCGGGCGCGGGCTTTTTCTGCTTGGCCAGCCAAGCGCGGTAACTCGCCTCATCCACTTGGCTGTCGCGCACCTCAAGTCCGTTTTGTTTGGCGAACCAATGCGCGCCCGGGCCGACGAGCATCACGTGCGGGGTTTTTTCCATGACTAACCGCGCGGCGGAAATGGGATGCACGACGCCCTCGACACCGGCGACACTGCCGGCTTGGTGGCCGGGGCCGTTCATGATGCAGGCGTCGAGCTGCACGACACCTGCGGCGTTGGGCAGGCCGCTAAGGCCGACCGATGTGTTGCCGGATGACTCCACCAAGCGCACGCCCTGCTCGACCGCATCGAGCGTCGAGCCGCCGCTCTGTAACACCTTGAGAGCCAGTTCGTTGGCTGGCTTGCCGAAGCCCCACGTCGAGACGATCAGCGGGCCACGCTTGGCCAAGCGGTCGGCGGTCGGGGGGGTGGCACAACCGGCCACGAAGGTCGTGGCGGCGGCGGTTGTGTGTTTAAGAAAATCGCGTCGAGTTTGGCTGCTCATGGTCGGCGGCAATTGGAAGGCCAAGCGCTGGCAAAGTCAAAACCAAGCGCTTGGCCAAGCGCGTTTAAAACGTCAGGCCAAAGCCAACGGCGAAGCGCCGGTGATCTCCGAAGCGCGTCGACTTGGCCTTGTCGTAGACCGTCTGCCGATACTCGAACTTGAGCATCCAGTCCTCGTGGTAATACATAGCGACCGGTCCCACGGCAATGGTGTCACCGGCGGGATCGATCAACTGGTTTTTGCCCGGCTCGATGTGGCGCGCGGCGATGTCGAGCATGAGGAAAAGTCCCCGGCCGTTGTCGCCGTCATGCCATGCGTGCCAGCCGATGTTGGCGTCGAAGCCCAGTTCGTCGCCTTGGTCGAAGTTACGGCCGGAGCCGTTCTTCCAGTAGTATAGGTCGTAGAGGTGATACCACTTTGGCGTCTCGAAGCTGTAGCTCAGGCTCAGGCCGGCGTCCCAACTCCCGTCGCCCACGGCCCAGTCGTCTCCGGTGCTGCCGGTCGGCAGGCGCAGATTTGGCGTGAGGCTTAGGTTGTAGGTGTAGCCCTTTTTATTGACGTACTTTTTTATCGGCGCGCCGATGATGATGTCGCCCAGTCCGTGGCCGTCCTGCCGGATGACCTTGCCGTCCTGCAACCATTGGCGCGACTTGTCGACGTATGGCACCTTGGCCGTTATGCGGAACTCGCGCTGGAACGTGTACACGCCCTCGAGCCAGGTGGTGTCGACGCGGCTCCCGAGCCGGTGCGGGTTGGGCAGTGTCAATTCGCTGTGCCGCAGGTCGTCTGCGATGCTGTGAACCTGGAACAACTGCACGCCGTAGCCGCCGGCCCAGCGCGGGGCCATGTCCATCACCGGCTGATGCCCAAGGGCACCCGCCGCGGCGGCAAGCCACAGCGATCCAAAAATATATGACCGGTTCATTGGTTCGTGCCGGAGATCTCGTCGACTTCCACCGCGACCGCCGCGCCTGGCTTGGCCTTGGCCACGGACTTGGCATTGATCACCACGCGGGCGGTGACGGCGTTGCCGTCGGCCAAGCCGGCAGGCGCCTTGGCCAAGGCGAACTTGTGCCGCCCGGCCTTCTCCGCCAGCACCCATTGGCCGTTCGCCTCTTCGAGCGAGCCTGTGAGGTGGAGGTACAGTTTCTCCAGATCGTAGCCGCCGCGCTTGACGGCGGTACGGATGGCACCGAAGTCGATCGGCTTCGCGGGGTCGCGGTGTATGACTAAGCGACCGGAGCGGATGTCGATCTTGACGCCGGATTTCTCGGTGAGCACCGGTGACTGGAAGTCGAGCTTGGCCAAGTTTTTCTTCAGTCCCTTGGCGCAGATCGAGCAGACCACGCCGTTCACCTCCACGATCATTTCGCCCGGCTTGGCCACAGCCGGCGTGTCGAGTTCATCCGCCACCGCGGCCAGCGGTGAGGTCATAAATGGCAGCACAACAAATAATAAAATCAGTTTTTTCATAGTTTAAGTTTCTTTTTTTAGTTTCAAACATAGGGATCGTCCGGGCGCGGATACACTCCGCCTCTGGACATATTGGGTCGGAGAAAGAGAGAAACTCAGGTGAGGTACCGGCAGACTCGCTTGTGCACAGGCACGCCGGCCACCCGCATTTGAAGAGGTTGCGGGAGGGAGGAAAACTCAAGGACCACTTGAGGCAGCTTAAAAACCGCGCTGGACTGTCCGTCCGTCACAACGGGCTGGACGTTGAAGCTGGCCTGGCGCTGGGGCAGTGCCGGAAGCGGCAGATCGGAGGAGTTGCTGTCCTCGCAGCAACTGGCTTTGCCGCCGCACGGGCAATGCTCGCATTCCGCCGGCGTGCTTGGCTGCGGCTGCAACACCATCCCGAGGCCAAGCTGCGACGTCAGCAGTAGGCAACTAAACAGGATGGCGAATGCGTTTTTCATTCCTCAATGGCGGATGACTTATCCAGTTTTCTCGGCATCAGCCGGCTTGGCTTCAGCGGCTTTTTTCGCCGCGACCGCGTCGTCAAATTTCTTGATGTACTTGGCGGTATCAGCCTTGAAATCGTCGTTGCAGCCTTCGCAGCAAAACTTGATTTCGCGACCTTCATGCACGAATGCGTGCGGCTTGCCCATACTGCCGAGTTTGCTGTCGGCGACAAGGCAGGTTTCCAGCGGGTAGGCGATCACATTGGGATCCGTCGCTGCGCTGGTTGCCAGCTCTTCACCACCACCACACCCTGCAAAAATAAACCCGGTTGCGATGCAGCTCAGTAATGTTGTCCACTTCATCATAATCTTACCAAAAAAAAATTGCCTCCGGGCGGCCAAGTTGTCAAATCCTTCTTTCCTGCCGGGAGCCAACCTGATAGCAGGTGGTCGGAATATGCCATCGGTGAATGAACAACCGTCCGACCCACGAGCCTCGACCACCCGCATTTTGCGCTGGAAACAGGGCGCGCCCGGTCAAGCGGCCGACGACTCGCTGGCGCGGGAGGAGCCGCTCGAGATCCGCGTCAAGGGCGAGTCGGTGGCCGTGACCATGCGCACCCCCGGCCACGACGAGGAACTCGCGCTTGGCTTCCTGCTCTCCGAGGGCGTGATCGCTGGACCGGGTGACGTCCTCGAGGTCGCCCCCTGCCAACAGGGTGACGCGGCGCTGCACGGCAACGTGCTCAACGTGTTCCTCGCGCCCAAGGTCAGGCTCGACTTGGCCAAGCTTAAGCGCAACGTCTATGCCAGCTCGAGCTGTGGCCTGTGCGGCAAGGCGTCCATCGAGTCCGTCCACGGCCACTTCGCGCCCTTGGCCAAGCGCGAGCCGTTGGTCGCTACGGAGACGCTGCTGCAACTGCCGCCCAAGCTGCGAGCCGAACAGGAGACGTTCGACAAAACCGGCGGGCTGCACGCCGCCGGGCTGTTCGATGCCGGCGGCGAACTGCTCACGCTGCGCGAAGACGTCGGCCGCCACAACGCCGTGGACAAGGCAATTGGCCGCTCGATGCTCGATGGGAGTTTTCCGCTCGATGATCGCGTGCTGATGCTCAGTGGCCGGGCGTCGTTTGAGATTTTGCAGAAGGCATTGGCCGGTCGCGTGCCGGTGATCTGCGCCGTGTCCGCCCCGTCGAGTTTGGCGGTGGAGTTCGCGCGGGAGAGCGGTCAAACGCTCGTCGGTTTTTTGCGCGGCGACACGTTCAACGTGTACAGCCACCCGGAGCGAATCACGGGCCTCGGGGACTAGGCGTCCTCGGGGAAGTCGGCGTTGGTGAACACGTCGCTCACGTCGTCGTTCTCTTCGAGCGCATCCACCAACCGCGTGACGGTTGCCGCGCCGGAGTCATCGACGGTGGTCGTTTGCAGGGCGATGGACGTCACTTCCGCCGAGAGCGTCGCGATGCCTTTCCCCTCGACCGCCTTGTGCACCTGCTCGAAGTCGTTCGGCTGGGTCACGATCTCGTAGCCGTTTTCGTCCACGGTGAAATCCTCCGCGCCGGCTTCGAGCGCCAGCTCCATCAGTGTGTCCTCATCGGCGGCGGTACGCTCGATGATGATTTGGCCCTTGCGCTCAAACAGCCGCGTCACCGCGCCAGCGCTGGCAAACTGCCCGCCAGCCTTGGTGATGATGTGCCGGATGTCGGCGGCGGAGCGGTTGCGGTTGTCCGTGTGGGCGTGAGCGAGCACCGCCACGCCTCCCGGCGCAAAAATCTCATAAGTCAGTTCCTCGAATTGTGCGTCGTCGTCGTCACCCGAGGCACGCTTGATGGCGCGGTCGATGTTGTCCGCCGGCATGTTGGCGCTGCGGCACTTGAGCAGGATCATCCGCAGGCGCGGATTCATGTCCGCCTCCGGCCCTCCCGAGCGAACCGCGATGCCAATCTCCCTCGCGAGTTTGGCGAACACCTTAGCCTTTTTGGCATCGGTGGCGCCCTTTTTCCGCTTGATCGTGGACCACTTGCTATGACCTGACATCAGATAAATTGAGCCGCAGCAACACTGCCCCGGCGACCGGAGACCCTTACCAAACCCGCGCTGAAAATGGAATGAAAATCCCCTTGATCGGCCAAGCGGGGGGCACAAAAAAGCCCGGGGCGTACCCGGGCTTCGCTTGAAAGGTTGGCTTTTGGTCTAGAGGCTTAGGTCGACTTTGTCGCTGAGGCCGAGTTTTTTCAGCGCGGCTTTCAACTCGTCGACCTCCTGCTTGGTGATGCCGTCCTCGGGCGAGACGCTGAGTTGCAGTTTGACTTTTGCGTCTTTCACCAAGTCGAACTTCTCGAGGATCTCGCGCTGGAAGGCGACCAACTGTTCGCCGGTCAGGTCGCCGGACCAGCCGGTGCTGTTGAAGGTGACGAGTTCCGGCTGTCGCGGTGTCTCGACACGCACGCCGTACTTCATCAGGCGGGCGAACTGCAGGCGGCTGTCGGAGGCACCGTCAACCGGGTTGCCCTTGAGGTAGAGGCGCAGGAACGGAGCGAAGTTTTTCGGCCCCTTGTAGTCGGCACTGGCCATCTCGACGAGTGAACCGAGGTTTGCCACCTTGTTGTTTTCGAGGAACAGGAAGTGCAGGCGCGTGAGGCCCTTGAGCGGGGCGAGGTCGGCGATGTCGTTGTTGCCGGCGGAGAGAGTGGTCAGGCCCTTGAGCCCGGCGACGCCGTCGAGCTTGGTGATCTGGTTGTGGTCGAGGTAGAGCGACCATAGCTTGGTCAGCTTGAGCGCCGGCGAGAAGTCGCTGATGCGGTTGTTCGACAGGTAGAGCGAGCGCATGTTGCCGAGGCCCTCGAGCGGTTTGAGATCCTTCACGCGGTTGTTGGACAACTCAATGTATTGCAGCGCAGTCAACCCGGCTAGCGGCGCGATGTTCTCGATCTTGTTCTTGGCGAGGTTGAGATACTGGATGCGCTTCAAGTCCTTGATCGCGCTGAAGTCGGTGATCGCGTTCCCGGCGAGGTCGAGCGACGCGAGCGCGCGGCACTTCTCGAGGCCGCTCAAGTCCTTGATGCCGGCGTTGGTGACCTTGATAGTGGAGAGGTGAATCAGGTCCGCCTCGACCAGCGGCTCTTTGTTGTAGCGCTTGGCGAAGACAAACTTCCGCACGCCCTCCTCCAGCGCCTTGTCCTTGAAGACTGACTGCGGCTTGGGCGCTTCAGCCTTCTTCTCTTCCTTTTTTTCCTCGGCGAACAGGGCCGGGACAACTGCCAACCCGAACATCAGGCTGGCGACGACGATTCCTCTGGTGAAAAACATTTTTTTCATGGCACGAAATGTGAGAGACAGAAGACCTTAAACCGCCGCCGAGGCCAAGCGTTTTTTGTTGGCTTGAAAATCAACCGCGCAAAACAAAGAATTCCGTTCCGTGGCCATTCTTTACGCAAAATGGCGCAAGCAGCCGCAACCGCCGGGTTTTCGGGAAGGCTCCAGCGCGCCGCCCGAGCAGTTATTGCAGGCTATTTGGCAACATCAACGCATCCGCCGAAGCGACCTTCGCGCCACCGACGGGCGGTGGGTGACCATCCTCCATCCCGGCTTCCTCAACCTCGAGGCCGGGCCGGATTTCCGGCAGGCGATCGTCCAGATGGGTAACACCAAGCCGTTCGAGTGTGACGTCGAGGTGGACGTCCTCTCCGCCGGCTGGCGCCAACACGGCCACAACACCAACCCCGCGTTCGGCAGCGTCGGGCTCCATGTCGTCTGGCAGGCCGGCGCCAGTGGGCCAAGCGATCTGCCGGTGGTCGAACTCAAAAACCAACTCGACGCTCCTCTTGGCCAACTCGCAGACGCGCTTGGCCAAGCGACAACGCTCCCGCCGAAAAATGTCCACGGCCGCTGCTCCGCACCGCTGCGC
Organism: Verrucomicrobiota bacterium; assembly: GCA_018674955.1. Lineage (GTDB taxonomy): Bacteria > Verrucomicrobiota > Verrucomicrobiia > Limisphaerales > UBA1096 > UBA1096. The sequence goes on from JABGZB010000052.1 coordinate 19,202, forward strand.
GACCTCCCCGCCGGGGGCGTCGCCGATCTGCTTGGCCAAGCGGCCAAGGTGCGGCTCGAGGCCAAGGCCGCCGCGCTCGCCGCCATCGCCGACCGCGCCACTTGGGAACAGGCGCTTTGGGAAGGACTCTTCACCGCGCTCGGCTACAAGCAAAACAGTTGGCCGATGCGCCGGCTCGCTGAGCTGCTGCCGGGGTTGCGACGCGGCCTTGGCCAAGTGCCCGAGCCGATCGTGCTGCTCGCCCGACTGCTCGGTGTCGGCGGACTGCTGCCCGGCCAGCTCGACCGCGACAAACTCACCAACCGCTATCTCCGTACGCTCTGGGATCAGTGGTGGCGAGACCGCGACCGCTTGGCCAAGCGCATCCTGCCAAAAAGTGTTTGGACCTTCCACGGACTACGCCCTGCCAACCGGCCCGAGCGCCGCCTGGCCCTTGCCGCGCACTGGCTGGCCAAGCGCGACTTCATCGCCTGGCTCGACGACTGGATCTGCCAGCCGCCGAAAAACCCGTCGCCCGTCGTCGCGCTGCTTGGCCACCTCGCCGTCAGCGATGACTACTGGTCGCGGCACTGGACCTTCCGCTCCGGGCGGTTTGCGGCGGCGCAACCGCTGCTTGGCTCCGGGCGGCTGCACGACATCGCTGTCAACGTCATCCTGCCGTGGCTCCACGCCCGCGCCACGGCCGATGGCAACGCCGGCCTTGTTGCGCGGGTTGAGCAACGCTACTTCGCCTGGCCCAAGGGGCAGGACAACTCGAGGCTCAAGTTCGTGCGCCAGCGGCTTTTTGGCGGACGTCGCATTCCATTACGGGGTGCGGCTCTACAGCAGGGGTTGTTACAGGTGCAGGCCGATTTTTGCAACCACACCAACGCCTTGTGCGACGACTGCGTGTTTCCCGATCTCGTGCGGCGCTATTCGCTGGAAAAAACCTGAAAAACAGGGTTGCAATCCACCCTTATTTCGATAATTTGCGTGTCCGCTTTTCCGGGAGCGGGTGTAGCTCAGTTGGTAGAGCGCCACCTTGCCAAGGTGACTGTCGAGAGTTCGAGTCTCTTCACCCGCTCCATTTTTTCCTTA
>JABGZB010000399.1 GCA_018674955.1 Verrucomicrobiota bacterium
CAGCGTTCGGGAATAGCAATGGCCAGGCCGTTGGAGTCAACGCGATGGGAGAGAAAATTCATACCATGCACAAGACCGGCATCAACGCTGGATATTTTGACGGCCACGCCGAGAGCGTCAAGCATGAGCGGATCATGGAAATCCAGAATAGCCCACAGTTGATCGACAAGTATTTCAACCCGTTCAAGTGAGGGTCGCATTGAGGAATGATTTTTGGCAAAAAGGGCCGGGCTGAACCCCGGCTCTTTTTTTGGACAAACCCGAACAACCCAAATGAAACAAACTACCGAAGCGGTTTCAGGACAAAAAAACTACATGACCCCGGCGGGCATCGCTCGTCGTTTCTTCGCCGCCAGTATGGCGTTCACTCTTTCCGTTACTCCGGCATTTGCTCAGGAGGAGGGAAAGGAGAGTGGTATGTTCGATCAGGTGGATGCCATGGCCGGAACACTGGTGGGCTGGATCGCCTCAGCATTTTTCTTTCCCATTTACACTTCGCCCTCAGGCACGGAAATTCCACTGGTGGTCGCTTGGCTGGTTGTGGGGGCCATCTTTTTCACTCTCCGGATGGGTTTCATAAACTTTCGCGGCTTCAAGCATGCGGTCGATGTTGTCCGTGGCAAATACGACAACCCGGACGCTGAGGGCGAGGTCAGTCATTTTCAAGCGCTCTCCTCTGCGCTTTCGGCGACGGTTGGCTTGGGCAACATCGCCGGCGTGGCCATCGCCGTCAGCCTCGGTGGGCCGGGTGCGATTTTCTGGATGATCATCGCTGGATTCCTTGGCATGTCGTCAAAGTTTACCGAGTGCACGCTTGGCCAAAAGTACCGCGAGACAAGGCCAGACGGCCGCGTGATGGGCGGTGCGATGTTTTATCTTACCAAGGGCTTGGCCGAAAAGGGGTTCGGTGGGTTTGGAAAGGGTCTCGCTGTCCTGTTTGCCATCCTATGCATCGGCGGCTCGTTTGGCGGTGGCAACACGTTTCAGGTCAACCAGTCGTTGAATGCGGTGCAGGAAACGATTCCTTGGCTGGCCGACCACCGCTGGGTGTTTGGGTTGGTCATGGCGGTGCTCACCGGCCTGGTCATTATCGGCGGGATCAAGCGAATTGCGCTGACCGCCGAGAAGATTGTGCCGGCCATGTGCGGCATTTATCTGCTGACCTGCTTGGTGGTGCTGTTAAGGCACACTTCAGAAATTCCCGCTGCGTTTGGGACAATCATCCACAGCGCCTTCAGCCCGGGAGCGGCCTGGGGCGGCTTCATCGGCGTGCTGGTGATAGGCTTTAAGCGGGCGGCGTTTTCCAATGAGGCCGGTGTTGGTTCGGCGGCGATTGCCCATTCGGCGGCCAGGACAAAGTACCCTGTTCGGGAGGGCATTGTGGCGCTTCTTGAGCCGTTCATCGACACGATCATCGTCTGCACCATGACCGGCCTGGTGATCGTCATCACCGGGCACTATGAGGGCGGCTCGGCGGCTGAGGTGGCCAAGCCGTTTGGCGAGGCCAGCAACGGCGCCGGCCTGACTTCAGCCGTATTCAAGTCTGAGATTACCTGGTTTCCATATATCCTTTCGGCAGCCGTGGTGTTATTTGCCTTCAGCACGATGATATCGTGGTCTTATTACGGCGAGCGCTGTTGGGCGTGGTTATTTGGGGATGGATCGTCGATGGTCTACCGGTGCCTGTTCCTGCTGATGGTTTTCCTTGGGTCGATCATCACCTCGACTAACGTCCTCGACTTCGGAGATTTGATGATTCTAGGCATGGCGTTTCCGAATGTGCTTGGCCTCTACTTCCTTGCCGGCGGCGTGAAGTCCGACTTGAACGACTACCTCGACAAGCTGAAAAAAGGCGAGTTCGAAAAAACCCAGTAGCGCTTGCCCAAGTGCCGCCGGTTCACGGGTTGGCTTCAAACTTGAGACCGATAACTTGAAACTCCCAAGGTGAATCTCTTTCCCATTGTTGGTCGTGAGTTGCTGGTTGCCTCCCGAAGGAGGGAAACCCAGCTCATCCGTTTTGTCACGGCACTCACTGCCATTGTTGTTCTTGCGTGGATGTTCATTGTCATGCGGATGGATAATGCGCCGCCGCATCAATTCAGCCAGATCATTTTCGGCGTGATTGCCGGCTTTGCCTTTTTCTTCTGTAATCTGGCCGGCGTGAGACTGACGGCTGACACGCTCAGCGAGGAGAAGCGCAATGGCACGCTCGGACTGCTGTTCCTCACGAACCTGCGCGGGCTCGACGTGGTGCTGGGCAAAATGAGTGCCTGCTCGTTGCAGGCGGTGTTTGGCCTGATGGCGGTGGCTCCAGTGATGATGGTGCCGCTGCTGATGGGAGGGGTGGATCCTGCGGAGGTGGGCCGGATGGTCGGGGTGCTGTTCGCGGCACTGTTCATGTCGCTCTCGGTGGGCATGGCCTGCTCGGCTTTATTCAAATCATCCAAGGCAGCGATCGGCGTGACGTTTCTCGTTATCCTCATACTCAACTTCGGGATCCCGGTCATCAGTATCGTGTTGGATGAGTATAACTACATCAGTAGTTCAGACTCTGAGTTTTTGGCCTGTTTCAGTTCTGGGCCGATGTTCCCGCTGGGATTCAGTAGTAACTTCTCTGGAAACTCGCCTTTGTTTTATCAGTCACTTGCGACTGCGCTCAGTGTTGGCATCGTGTCGCTTGGATTTTCAGTTTGGTGGGCGCAGCGTGCCTGGCAGGATCGGGAGGCGAAGCCAAGCGCTGCCGCCAAGATGCGCCCGGTAGAAGCGATTTCGCGTAGAACCAAGCTACTCGACGATAACCCGGCTTATTGGCTGGGAGTGAGATGGCGATGGCGGCCCTTACTCGTTTGGGCGGCGGTGTTTGCAGGCTTCATGCTTTGGTTGTGGGGGTTGCTGGAGAACGGTAGGTGGGATGATGAGGAAAATCTGATGACGCTTTGGTGCACCTTCACCGGCTTTAAGCTGTGGATTGCCTCGGCGTCGTGCGACCGTTTCCGCGAGGATCGGCAGCAGGGATCACTCGAGTTGCTGCTGGCAACGCCACTGATCTACAGCGACTTCTCGCTTGGCCAAGCGCGGCGACTACTGTGGCAGTTCGGCTGGCCGCTTAGCCTTGTGCTGGCTACTGTGCCGTTCATGATGGCTAACTCGGACAGCGATAGCTGGCCGATTTACTTTGTCGGCTTGGGGATGCTGGTGGCGGACATTTGGGTGATGCACTTTGTGGGCATGCAGTTGAGCCTGACCTCGCGCAAGCCGACTTACAGCGGGAGTGGCGTAGCGCTCCGAATCCTGTTTCTCCCGTGGTTCATCTGGGGAGGAGTGATGCTGCTGATCGTCCTGAGTTCCCCACGGCGGCCGCCGGATTGGGTTGACGAATATTTCTTCATAGGGCTGTGGTTTTTTGTGGGGATTGCCAACAATCTTTTTTGGGGATTACGTTCGATGAACGACTTGAAAGCCAACTTCCGCCAAGTGGCCGCTCGTGCCGCCGGTGCCTGACCCTGTGCCCGTGACATGACCAGCCTGCCCATCGTCGAGCGCGAACTCGGGATTGCTTCCCGAAAGATCGGTTCGTGGCTGTCGCGCTGGATCATCGCCATAGCGGCGGTGTTGTTTGGAGGAGGTTGGCTGCTAATCGCCTCCCTGGAGGGCGGTATGATGAAGGGCGACATTTTTTTCGCCATCCTTGCTTGGGCCTGTTTCGCCTACTGCCTGCTCGCCGGCCTGTGGACGACTACCGGCACGCTCACGCGCGAGAAAACCGACGGCACGCTAGGACTGTTATTCCTCACAGATTTGCGCGGGTACGACGTGGTGCTGGGCAAGATGATCACCGCATCGATCAAGTCGTTTTACGGTGTGCTGGCGGTGCTGCCGGTGCTCGCGCTGCCGCTGCTGATGGGCGGCGTGACGAACGATCAACTCTGGCGAACCATCGGCGCGCTGCTGAACATTCTCATTTTTTCGCTCTCGTTGGGGATGTTTTTTTCGGCGCTCAGTTGGCACACAGGCCGGGCGATTTTTTGGACATTTTTTTCCCTGCTAGGCGTGACAATGCTGCCGCTGTTTTACCTTTGGAGCGGCGGCGGCTCGAGTTTCCTGCACTTTCTCAGCCCTGGGTTTGCCATGGCCAACGCCTCTGCCCCGGTGATCGGGGCGCCGGTGGCCGGTTTTGGAGGGTACTGGAGTTGGCTGGGCGGCGGTTTGGCCGTCTCGGCGGCGCTGCTCGCCTTGGCCTCGTGGATCATTCCGTATCGCTGGCGCGAAACCAAACTAAGAGAGCAGACCTCCCGATTGGCCAAGCGCCCGACCGGCGACGCGTCACGGCCAAGCGCCGTGCAGCAGGCAGCGCTGCTCGATGCCAACCCGGCCGGTTGGCTCGTGTGGCGCATGCGTACCTTCCGCGTGTCCCGGCGGTTGCTGCTGGTTTCGATGATCACAGTCGGAACGTTGCTGCTGGGCTACGCGGCGCTGGAAGGTGTTGCGCTTGACGACGAGTGGTGGGTGATGATGGGTATCTTGATTTGGATGGCCTCGTTTTGGATTCGGCTCGAGGTGGCGCGACACGTGGTGACGACCATCCACGAGGCCAAGGCCAGCGGTGCGCTCGAGCAGATCCTCGTGACGCCGGTGGACGAGCGGCAATTCCGGCGTGGCCACTTCGCCGCGATGGCGAAGTTTTGGATGTGGCCGATGATCGTCCTGGCATCGCTCCCCTTGGCGGCGATCCTCCTAAGCATCGTCAGCGCCGGCTGGGTTTGGAATGAAACCTTGTTCGGCGTTTCCATCATGGGGCTGGTGAGCATCCTGTTCGTCGCTGTGTTCTTTGGCGATCTGTTTGCATTATACTACTCAGGCTGCTGGTTCGCGTTGCGAAGCAACAACTATTCAGCGGCATTTTGGAAGACGTTTGGGTTTGTCTATCTGCTGCCGACCATCGGGTCGGTATTTCTCTGCTGGCTGGGGCAGTTCGTCTGGCTTGTTACCGACATCATCTTCATCGTCTGGCCGCTCACCAGTTTGCAGGGCAACTTTCGCCGCGTCGTCTCCGGCGAATACGGCCTCGCATACATCAAGCCGGCCCCCACGCCGCCGGTGGTTGGGCGGTGAAGCGGTGAAGCTTCCGGCGTACTCCCCTCTTGTTGCGCTTGGCCAACGGGGCGGGTAAGTTGCGGCGCATGCGGATTCAGCTGTTTTCCCGGATGAAATGTTTGTTTGCCGTCGGCATGTTGGCGGGTGCCGTCGCGATTGGCCAGGCGGGCGAAGCGCTCGATGCCGCTCTGGCCAAGGCCGGGGCCAACCGCGCCGAGCTTGAGGCATTCATTGCCACTGCCCAAAAAACACACGGCGACCTTGGCAAACGTGCCGCCGAGTTCCTCGTAGAGAGCATGCCACCCGGCGATCTCACCTCGATCGATCGCGAGTTTCTCACCGAGAATCTCGATCTGGCGATTAAGGCGCGGGCGGAGTTCCCATGGTGCGCCCAGTTGTCAGAGGAGTTGTTTTTTAACGATGTACTGCCGTACGCCAGTCTTGACGAGACGCGCGAGCGGTGGCGGCCGGAGTTTTACAATAAGTGCCGTGCCATCGTGGCCAAGGCGTCGACAGCCACCGAGGCGGTGCAGGCGATCAACAGCAAGATTTTTAACCTCATCAACGTCCACTACAATACCGGCCGCAAACAGCCGAACCAAAGTCCGGCCGAGTCGATTGCGCAGGGCAGGGCGACGTGCACCGGCTTGTCGATAATTCTCGTCGATGCCTGTCGCTCGGTTGGCATCGCATCGCGCGTCGCTGGAACGCCGCTGTGGACGAACAATCGCGGCAATCACACGTGGTCGGAGATCTGGGACGGCGGCTGGCACTTCACTGGATCAGATGAATATAACGCCGCCGGTCTGAACCGCGGCTGGTTTGTCGGCGCGGCGGCGAAGGCCGACAAGTCCAACTGGCAACACTCGATCTACGCGACTTCGTGGAAAAAAACCGGCACGCGCTTTCCGATGGTTTGGGATATCGACGCCACACAGGTCAACGCCTTAAACGTCACCGATCGTTACACTGGTAAAAGTAACAGGGGCAACGTCGAGGATGATGTATTGGTGCGCGTGCTTGAAGGGCGGGGTGGCAAGCGACTCGAGGTGCAGGCCGAGTTGCTCGACTCAAAAAACAAGGTGCTAGCCTCCCGCAAAACCAAGGCAGGTCGGGCTGATCTGAATGATATCACTGGGTTTACCTGTAATCCGAATACGCCGCTTTGGCTTCGGTTTACAAAGGGGGATAAGGTCAAACAGATCCCCATACGCCGCAGTAAGGGCGGTGAGGTGACGGTCGATGTTCAGTGGGACGAGTTGCCGGAACAGGTGGAGATTGAGAAATCGCAACTCGCTGCTGTGACCGCTTGGCTGGCCGCTCCGTCCAATGTGCGCCCGGACACGCTCCCTGGCGATTGGACCAAGGGCGACCTGTCCAAGGCAGATGCCAAAAAGGCGATCGAGCTGCTTTGGGCTGATCACTGCAAGCGCCTAGCCAAGCAGCGTGCTGCCGAGATCGAGGCCAAGTCCATCCAATTGGGGGACAAAAAGTTGCGCTATCTCGAGAAAGTTTTCGGCGATGCGCCGGAGGGCGGGCGTTCACTTTGGATTTCAATGCACGGCGGCGGCGGTGCGCCGACCCGAGTGAACGACAGTCAGTGGAAAAACCAGATCAAACTCTACCAGCCGGCCGAGGGGATTTACGTCGCGCCGCGCGCGCCGACTGACACTTGGAACCTGTGGCATCAGTCTCACATCGACGGTTTGTTTGATCGCTTGATCGAGAATTACGTGGCGACTCGCGGCGTGAATCCTAACCGTGTTTATCTCATGGGCTACTCTGCTGGGGGTGATGGCGTCTATCAGCTCGCACCGCGCATGGCTGATCGATGGGCGGCGGCCTCGATGATGGCCGGGCATCCGAACGATGCCAAGCCGGACAACCTGCGCAACATCGGCTTCGGCTTGTTCATGGGCGGCAAGGACGGCGCGTACAAACGCAACCAGGTCGCCGGGAAATGGAAGGGCATGTTGGCCGACCTGCGCAAGGGCGACCCGAAGGGTTACGAGCACATGGTGCGCATTTACCCGGAGATGGGGCATTGGATGAAAGGAAAGGATGTTGAGTCGCTGCCGTGGATGACCAAGTTCACCCGGAACCCGTGGCCGTCGAAAATAATCTGGCGACAGGCCAAGGGCATCACCTCCCGTTTTTATTGGCTACAGATTCCGGAGAAGTACCTGGCCAATGGCCAGCGACTTGCTGCTGAGGTTGATGGCCAGGCGATCACAATTACCGCGGAGAACACCAAGCGACTGGTTGTTCGGTTGTCGGATCAGTTCGTGAACCTCGACGAGCCGGTGAGCATCACCGTCAACGGCGAGGAGAAATTCAACGGCAAAGTGAAGCGCTCGGTTCGAGAAATCATCAAGTCGCTGGGACAGCGCGGCGACCCTTCGTCTGTCGCTATGGCAAGTGTGAAGGTGAATCTCTGAGTTTGCCTAGGCTGAACGCTTGTTCTTTTTTGACGACATTTCGACTGCTACCTGGCTGATTGCCCTGTTTGGAGCGTTCTCTCTAGGTTTCTCCAAGACCGGTTTCCCCGGCTTGGCAATGGTTAATGTGCTGATCATGGCTGAGTTATTTGGGGCTAAGGTGTCGGTTGGCATCATTGTCCCTTTGCTTGTTGTTTGTGATCTGACCGTTTATCCGCTGTTCCGCCGTAACTCCTCGTGGAAGGAGCTCATGCCGCTGATGCCTCCCACGCTCGCCGGTTTAGTCGTTGGATATTTTTTGTTGGATCACATCGACGAATCTACTGCCCGGAAGGGGATCGGCTTCATCATCTTGTTGATGTTTGCCCTGCAATTGATTCGACTTCGGCTTGGCCAAGCGCTGGCCAGGCGGCCAAAGTCCCTCGGGTTCACATGGGGAAGCGGCATGATGATAGGCACCTCGACGATCATGGCCAACGCCGCGGGTCCGGTCTTTTCGATCTACGCGCTCGTTGAGAAAATGACCAAGGAAACATTCCTTGGATTAGGTGCGCGCTGTTTCCTTTTGGTGAACATTCTCAAGCTGCCACTCGTGGCTAGTCTCGATCTGATCAATGCCAATTCGCTCAAGATCACTCTCCTCGTTTTGCCCGGTGTATTTGGGGGCATTTTTTTTGGACGAAAAATAATTCAGCTCATCCCGCAAAAACTATTTGAGTTTTTGCTCTACGGCTTTTCGGTAATTGCCGGAGTGCGGCTCTTTTTTTTCTGAGATCTACTACGCTGTCCAGTCGGCGCCATTGCAGATCGCTTCCGCAGCAACAATCGCCATGAGTTTTCCTTGTTGCTAATGTGGTTCCCCGGACAGCTTAAGCTGGAAATTTGCTTCGATTATTTGAGTGTTTTTGGGGCGAAAACGATCGAGGTCTCCATCCACGAACCACAACTGCAACCACCGCCGCCCTCCGGGGAAAGCAGCAGCCCTGCGGCCGGGATCGTGCTGAGCCAGCAGTCCGGCCGGAGGCGATTCCAACTAGTGGTTTTGCCCTTCTGCCGATCCCACATGGTGACGTTTCCTGAGCGGAAAAACAGGGCGTTCTCCGTCGCCGCATACGTGCCGCAACTCCCACCAGGCAGTTGGAGTTTCAGCGGTTTGCCATCCGCCAGCGACAAAGCGCCGGGCCGGACATAAACCGTTCCGCCGGCGATGGCGGGCCGGGCCATATGGCCACCGTGATGATCCGATGGCCACGGGATTTTTCTCGTCCAGGCGCTTTCACCATCTTCGTCGTTGAAGGCGTACGTGTTGTAAGACGCGCTGCCCGAGGAAACCAGGACGAGCTTGTTGTCGCCATGAGCGAGGTAAAGTGCCACTTCGCCGGGGACGATTTTAAGCGGCTTTGACCACATTGCTTCGCCTGTTTTAAGGTCGAGACAGACCAGGTGCTGCTGCTCCCAAAACTGGCTGCCACCCAGTTGCCGCTTTTTGCCGGCTCTAAGTTCCGGATGCCGCGCCTCGACGAACCAAGCCCGGTCTTTGGCCAGGGTGATCGTGCTGTTGACGATCAGTCCACCCCGGTAAAGCCAGGCAAGGCGACCGTCTTTTGAATCAAGCGCGAACAGGTTTTCGCTGCAAACCTTCTGTGTCACTGCACCGCTTTTTGCGTCATACCATCCGGCACCTCCGCCCCCCCAGAATGAGGTGTATGCGGAGTTTTGTACCACGCCGCTGCCGATGATCCGGTCGCGGTGGGGCGAGAGGTAGGACCAGTCGAGGGTTACCGGCGATGTGGCATCCGGGGGAACCGGAATGCGGCTCTCCAGTTCGCCGGTACGTGCATTCCACTTCCAGCATTCGCCGGCGATGGCGGCAAACAGGTGCTCGCGATTGGCCGCCCAGTTGCTGCTGTCCCGGGGCATGTTGAACCGTTGGATTTCCGGGAGTTCGCGCGACCAAAGCACGGTTCCGTTGTAGGCGTCCAACGCCAAGATACGGTTTAGACCTTGTACAAACAATCGCCCGCCCGTGGAGAGTGGGGCGGGTTTTCGGCCGTTGCGGTCGGGCTGGGCACGCGGCCCCGGTCGGCCAATCCACTGGACTTCCAAGTCGTCGGTGTTGGAAACTCCCGATAATTTCTCACCGCCGAAGGCGGCATTCGATGCGTTGCCATATTGGTGGGACCACTCCCCGGAACCGGCCAACGGCCCCCGTGTCAGTTTCACTCCGGCATCCCCGGTTGCCACCGTGAGGCCGCGGCCGGTTGCCGCCTCCCGCAACGCTCCAAGCCAAGACTGCCGGTTTGCGGTTCCGTCTGGGAATGGGACGAACGCTACACCCCCATCGGGCCTGAGCCAGTTGGCTACCGCGTAGATCCGCCTCGCCAAGTGTGGCTGCCCCGCTTCCAGTTTCAGGTAAATCAAGTTGGCGAACATTCTGTTTAGCGGCATCGGGTTTGCGGGATCGAAATGGTGTACAGCGACGCGCGAACCGTAGCTCCCGGCGGCGGTTAGGCGGCGGCGGGATGAGCGGACGTTTTTGCGATCCGCCACGAGTCCGATGACGCGCAATTGGCTTTGCCGGGCCAACTCGTGCGCGAGCGTTCCGTCGTCGCCATCCGGCAGCAGGCAGATGCCCCGATCGACGCCGGTCGCCGCGAGGATGCCCGCCGCCGTGCGCGTCAATTCATCGTTGGCCGAGGCCAGCGGGGCGATGTCCGGCATCGTGAAATTAAACAGCGTGTCGCACTCGAACTCCCGCGTCCGCTCGAGTTTACCGTCCGCGCCGGTCGCCTCCACGGTGAACATGTAAACGCGGTTATGCTGCAACCCGCCGACGGTGGCGCGGTGTTCTGTTTTTAACCGCGTCTCAGCGATCACCCGCTGACCGCCGCCGGGCTTGGCCAAGGTGAGCCGGGTGGGGCTTGGGCGGGCGGTTTCCCACCAGATTTCCGCCTCGTTGCGGGTGGTGAATTTCAGCGTCGGCCCGGAGGCTAATTCGATAACCGGAGCTGGCGGTTTGGGTGCCGGGAACTTGGCCTCGGCCGCGTGTTTTTTTATTTCGTCCGCAGCCAGTACCCGATGGTAAACGCGGATTTCGTGCACCATCCCCTTGGTAAAAAACTGCTCGTCGTCGTCGTGGTACGCGCCGATCTCGTAAAAAGCGTGCGGCGGATACTGCACCGCGCCGCTCTGCGAAGTGGATGTTGCGGCGACCTTCCCGTTGACGTGGAGTTTCATCGTGGCGCCGTCGTAAGTCGCGGCGAGATGATACCACTGCTCTGGGATGAAATCGTGGTCGGCACTCATATAGTTTAAGCGGTCGTCGCCGCCCTTACCGTTCAGCGCGAAGCTAAAGCGTTTGTTGACGAACCCCAGCAGCCAGCCTTTTTCGTACGTGCCGTTGTCCTGTATCGCACCGACGATGCCGCCCCATGCGCTCGGCGCGTCCACCCGCACCCACGCCTCGACGGAAAATGTTTCCGTTGGCAAACCGGCATCGGAGAGGTCGCCCGCGATGAGTGCACTAGTCGAGCCGTTCAACTCCAGCGCCTGCCTGTCCCCGACGCGCTTCAACTTCGCGCCGCCGATCAGTGTCGCCGCTTGGCCTCCCGCCTGGTTGCGAACGGTTTTACCCGCCTTGGCTTCGTCCTGAAAAACCCACCGACTGACAACCGTTTTGTCGCTCAACGAACTGATCGGCTTGATCGCAATACTCTCTCCGGTTGGCTCGCCGTCCGCTTGGCCAAGCGCGGCGAACGGCTTGGCGGCGGTGGGCCGGAAACAATAAACGCCACCCTGATCCGTGCTCGCGTACAGCGCGCCGTTCGCTATGGCCAAGCCGTGTACGCGGCCGGCGAGGGGAGTTTGCCAAATGAGTTTTCCCGTCGCGGAATCGAACGCGGCCAACTCGTCCAGCCCACCGGTGTAGAGCGCTCCGCCCGCCTTGACCAAGCTGTGCGGGAACTCACAGTCGATCGCCCACTTGGCTTGTTTGGTGGAGCGGCTCATCGCCGACAGCGCGGTATCGGTCAGCATGTAGGCGGTGTCGCCGTCGATCACCATCGCATTGCCGTCCTTGTACGTCGCGTAAGTGCTCCGGTCACTTTGCCTGCTGTCGGTGATCCATCCGGCTTTGTTGCCGGGTCCGTGCAGGATTCCCGCGTCCGGCGTCAGCATCACAAAACACCCGCCGCCGCCCTTCAGTCCGCCCAAAAGTTTCCCGCTCGTTCGCCGGTAAATCAGCGGCGACACCCGCCCTTGCGGCGCAACCAAATGCTCGTCGGAAGCCAGCAGCGCACCCTCGAAACTCACGTTGTCGATCCGCTTGATAAAATGCTCCCCGCCGGTCGCCTTGCCCGTGTCGGCGTCCACCGCGCACAGGTACGATTCCTTCCACGGCAACAGGCTCGCGGCAAAGTAAGCGTTGCCGCTCCGCACGAGTACGCCGGTCCGGATCGGCCAAAACGGAATCAGCCGGCCGTTATTCAAAATCAGCCGTTCGAGCGGCTTCGGCCGGAAAGAGCAAATCAGCGTCCCCCGATCCGCATCCACACAGCGAACCACCCCGTCGTCGGAGCCGAAGTAAATGCGGTTGTTGTGAAACGTCGGCGCAATTCGCACCGGCCCCTCGGTGTGATGAATCCAAAGCGTCTCGCCGGTGAGCGCGTCGAGGCAGCGCACCGAGTCGTCCACCGTAGAGCCGAAGAACACGCGCCCCGAAGCCGAGACGACGTGAAAAACCGGATCGTAATTTCTCATCGACCGCAGGCCGCGCAAGCCGGCATACGCATCCCACTTCGCCGGGCCGGACCAAGCCGGCTGCGGCGGTTGTGGCGACTGCCAAACCCAGGCCGGCTCGAGCACCTCCGCCCGGAGATTTTCCGAGGTTAACGCGCTCCGATAATTGTCGTGCTGAAAAACCGGCCAATCGTCCCCGTTTATGCTTGGCTGTAACAGGGCAGTTAATCCAAATACCGGAACCAACAACCAGGCTGGAACCATCCGCCAGAGATTATTCGATGAAATGAGCATGCTGCTCAGCCGACAGTAGCCCATTCCTTTTTTCTGTCCACACTATTGCGAATCATCCACGGGGCTTGAGCCTTTTTTGATTGCGGACAAGCCCAGCAAAACGCAACCTGCCGCCACGTCAAACAGGTCAAACCATCTCCCAGCTTGATGCCCCCTACTCAACAAACCACGCAAGCAAGCCCGGCGTTTACGCTCATCGAGTTGCTGGTGGTGATTGCCATCATCGCCATTCTGGCCGGGATGCTGTTGCCGGCCTTGGCCAAGGCGAAGGGCAAGGCGCACGGCATCCACTGTCTCGGCAACGTCAAGCAGTTGAGCCTGGGCTGGACGCTGTACGGGGACGATCACGAGGGGAAATACGTCAACAACCACGGCCGCGACCAAACCCGCGAACATCGGAACAACTGGGCCAACAACGTCCTCGACTGGGAAAACAGCTCGGACAACACCAACCGCCTCGCGCTGACCTCGTCGCTGCTCTCGCCGTACATGGGCGACACGATCGAGATTTTCAAATGTCCGTCCGACAAAAGCCGCGCCAAGAACGGCATCCGGAACCGGAGCTACTCGATGAACCATCTCATCGGCGACCCCGGCCCGTTGCTCGACCAATTCAACCCCGACTACGTCCAGTTCATCAATGACGGGCAGCTTCGGCAGGCGTCAACGGTTTTTGTTTTTCTCGGCGAACATCCCGACACCATCAACGACGGCTACTACATGAACCGCTTTCACGAATACAAGTGGGGCAACCTGCCGGCGTCCTACCACGACGGCGCGACAGCCCTCTCCTACGCGGACGGCCACGCGGCGACGCATCGCTGGAAGGTCACCGGCGAGCACGGCACGGTCCGCCCGCCGGTGCAGGGAGCCGTCGGCGGCATCGTTCCCGCCAAGCCGCGAACCGATTTCCAGTGGATTATCGACCACTCCAGCATGTTGAAGTAGAGGGTACAAAATGAAAACGGAACCAAACCGTGCGTTTACACTGATTGAACTGCTGGTGGTGATTGCGATCATCGCCATTCTGGCTGCCCTGCTGCTGCCCGCCCTGGCCAAGGCGCAATATTCCGGCAAACGGACTGTCTGCATCAACAACATCAAGCAACAATATCTTTCGCAAGTGATGTACAGCGCCGACAACGGCGGGAGGTTCCCCAAGCGCGCCAGCCAGATCAGCCCGGATTATCATCGTTGGAACGGTAACAAGGCCAGTGTTGTCGATGTCATGCGCGGTTCTTATGTGCCCAACCGCTGGGTTTTAATCTGCCCCATCACGTCCAAGTCGTTTGGTGACAAGTGGCCAACCTATGCCCATCCGGCCGGCGGGGAGCCCGGGGGATATGGGGGCTGGGACACCGGCATGGATCTCAAACCACCAAGGCCCGCAGCTCATGTTTACGTGACCTATATGTGGCTGGCTAATTTTCACATGCCAAAATATTTCAACGGGGAGAGAGCGTGGCCCAAAAACGATTCCGAGTGTGATAGTGACCGGGCCTTCATCACCCACCGCATCAGTGACAGCGCTGGAAGCGTTGTTTGGGATGTCGGGCATATGGGGGCATTTAACGCGGGAGCCAATGGCAGGCCCTTCTTCTCGTTTTCGCTTGCTCCGGATCAACCTGTCGGCATGGCCGATGGCAGCCTGGTGATCCATAACCGCCATCAGGTCAGGAAACGGGCGTATGGCGCCCACGGAGGAAGCACAACCTACTATTATTGATCTGCATTACGCCAATATTCGGCGTCAAAACGCGCGTGGAATCTTAGGCCAAAAAAGGATAACTTTCTCTTATGGATTCATCCGAAAAGTTGAACGTGGCGCTGCTTGGCCTTGGCCGGGCCGGGCGGTTTCATATCCAGAGCATCCAGTC
>JABGZB010000400.1 GCA_018674955.1 Verrucomicrobiota bacterium
ACGCGGCCTGCTGGAATCAACCCTGGTCGTTTGGGGCGGCGAATTTGGCCGCATGCCGTTCAGCGAAGGCAGGGACGCGCCCGGCCGAAACCACAACCCGTACGGCTTTAGTATGTGGATGGCCGGCGGTGGAGTGAAAGGCGGAATGGGTTTCGGAGAGACAGATGAATTCGGTTTCCAAGCGATGGTCGACAAGACTCATGTTCACGACATTCACGCGACCATTCTTCATTTGATGGGAATCGATCACGAAGACCTGTCTTATTTCCATCAAGGCCGTCAGGAAACTCTCACCGACGTTCACGGCCGGGTGATTAGGGAAATCTGCGCTTAAACCTGCTTCGTCAGCTTGACGCCAAGACGGATGAGTTTTTTTGCCTCAGCATCGGACTTGGCTTCGGCGTAAATCCGCAGAATCGGTTCGGTGCCGGAACCGCGCAGCATTAACCAAGCACCATTGGCGGCGATATATTTCACTCCGTCGAATGCCTTCACTCCGCGAACCGGCGAACCGGCGAGTTTGCCCGGCGGGTGAGCAGCGCAGTGGCGCATGAGTTTGGCTCGTTTCTCCAGCGGGAAATGTGTGTCGAGTCGGTCGTAACGGTGCGGGCCAAATTGTTTTTCGATCTTGGCCAAGAGCTTGTTGACCGAAGTTTTTTCAGTCGCCAACAATTCGAGCAAAACCAAGCCGGCGAGAATGCCGTCACGCTCCGGGATGTGTCCCGGAAAACCAATGCCACCGCTTTCCTCGAAGCCCAGCAGCACGTCGCCCTTTTGCATCTCGGCGCAGATGTATTTGAAGCCGACACCGGTCTCGACCAACTCCAGCCCGTGCGCCTCGCAGATGCGATCGACCATCGAGGTGGTTGTCAGCGCCTTGACCACCCTGCCCCTCTCGCCTCGGTTGACGATGTAGTGGTGCAGCAACAGGCAAATAATTTGGTGCGTCGTCATCGCGTTGCCTCGGCCGTCCATGCCGCCAACGCGGTCCGCATCGCCGTCGGTGACAAGGCAGAGATCGTGCGGGTGTTTGCGAAGGTACGCCGCACTCGGGCCGTAGTTGTGGACGATCGGCTCGGGATGGATGCCACCGAAAAACGGGTCGTGCTCCCCATTGAGCGTGGTGACTTTGCACTGGGTTCCGCTCAGGATTTTCTCGAACGCACCAGCGCCGACGCCGAACAACGCATCGTGAGCGAACCGCAAACCGGAGTTGGCGACGAGGTCGAAATCAACCAGCTTGCATGTCGCCCGGGCGTGAGGCGCGTGCAAATCCTTTATGCGAACCAACTGCTTGCGCTTGGCCAAGTTCAAGTCGAGCGCCTTCACCGGCTTGGCATCGAGCAGCGTCTCGACCGCTTGGCTGGTTTCGGAATCCGCTGAACCACCGAAATGGCCTTTCAGTTTGTAGCCACAAAAGGCGGCGGGATTGTGGCTGGCGGTAATAACGATGCCACCGACGGCCTTCTCCGCCTTGACGGCGAACGAGATGGCTGGTGTGGGCGCCGGCGAGTCGCCGAGCACCACCTCGAAGCCGTTCCCGGCGAACACCTCCGCAACGCGCTCAGCAAATTGATCGGCCAAAAAACGCCTGTCGCAGCCGATAACAACTCTTTTCCTTATGCCTTTCGGGCGGCGTTTTTTCCAATGCTCCGCCGTCGCTTGCGCCACCCGATCGACATTGGCGAAGGTGAAATCTTCAGCGATCACCGCACGCCAACCGTCGGTGCCAAAATTTATCCCTACAGAACTCACTTGTTGAATCCGCTGTTCACCCGCGATACGACTTTGTGCATTTTCTTTACAGCACGAGTGAGACTGCGTTCGCCGAACAAGGCCGATCCGGCGACGAACGTATCGGCCCCGACCCGGGCGCATTCCGCGGCGGTCGTCAGGTTAACGCCTCCGTCAACCTCGATCCGGAAATTAAGCCCCATCTCTTTTCGCCACTCGTAAACCTGCTGGATCTTCGGTACACACTCCTCGATAAACGACTGCCCTCCAAATCCGGGGTTCACGGTCATCACCAGCAACAGGTCAACCTTGTCGAGAAACGGTTTCACCTCTTCAATGGAAGTAGGCGGGTTTATGGCCAAGCCGACCTGTTTCTCAAGCGAACGAATTCCCCAGAGCAGCGACGACACACGATCCTCAAGCTCGACGTGCACCGTGATGAGATCCGCCCCCGCCTTGGCGAACGGCTCGAGGAGAATCCCCGGTTTGGAACACATGAGGTGCGTGTCGAAAAACAGGCTGGAATGCGGGCGGGCGTTAGCAAGCACCTGCGGGCCGAACGTCAGGTTGGGGACGAAGTGCCCGTCCATGACGTCGAGGTGTACCCACTCGGAGCCGGTCTTTTCGACTCTCTTGAGTTCGCTGGCGAACTTGCTGAAATCCCCAGCAAGAATGGAAGGCGCAATAATCATGCGCGCGACAACTTACGGAGCAACCGTCCGACCGGCAAGATTCTTACGCTCCAAGGCGGCGCATCACGCGCGTCATCTCGATGGCTGTCCGGGCCGCCTCGATGCCCCGGTTTTGCCCGCTGTCGAGGCAGCGCTGTTTGGCTTGCTCCATGTTTTCGAGTAACAGCACCTCGTGGATCACCGGCAACGAATGCTTGAGTTGCAACTGCGCCAAGGCGGCGGTCACCGCTTGGCCAATGTGTTCCGCATGGCTGGTTTCACCGCGAAGAATAACGCCGAGACAGAGGATCGCATCGATCGGCTTGGCCAAGCGCTTGGCCAGAGCCGACGCCACCGTCGGAATCTCAAATGCACCCGGCACTCGCACGACTTCCGCCGCGACCTTGGCATTGGCCAGTTCCGCCTTGGCGGCGCGCAGCATCGAGTTGACATAACGGGCATTGTAGCGAGAAGCGACAATGGCGACTCGTGTTCCGGCCACGATCTCGCCCTTGGTTTTGGGTGCTTTTTTTAGCATGGATCAGTCAACGAGGAATGTGCCCTGCGAGGTTGATGCCTTGACGGACTTGGGCAACGCCTTGGGATCGAAGCGCAACACCAGTGAGTGTTTGCCTGCGGGCAAGTTGGTTTTGATCTCACCGGCCGTTTTCACCACTCGACCGTCGATCCAGACCTTGGCGCCGTCAGCGCCGTCAAGTTGCAACGTCACTTCGCCGGCTTGCGCTACTTCAAATTCCGTCCCCGCGTACACACCAATCACCCCGATCCATTGGCCGGCATTGGTGCCTTTTTTCAGCATGTCATCGGTCAGGCGACCGTCGACGAGCGAGTTGAC
>JABGZB010000401.1 GCA_018674955.1 Verrucomicrobiota bacterium
CTTGGCGCACAGTGGGAACTCGACCTGTGGGGCCGCGTGCGCGCCGGCAAACGCGCCGCGCGAGCTAACGCGCTTGGCCAAGCGGCGGAGTTTGCTGGGGCTCGCCACTCGATCGCCGGTCAAGTGGCCAAGGCGTGGATGATGGCCATTGAAGCAAGGCAACAGGTGCGCCTAGCCAAGTTTACCGTCTCCACACACGAGACGACGGTGGCACGGGTTCGCGCCCGATTCGAGCAGGGCGTCTTCTCGTCGCTGGACGTGCGCCTAGCCAGGGCCAACCTCGCCGGGGCCAAGGCGCAAGTCGCTGATCTAGAGACTGTTGCCAGCAAGACAATCCGGCAGTTGGAGATTCTGCTTGGCCAATTCCCGGCCAACAAACTGGCGGTTCCGGCGGAACTGCCCCAAGTGCCACCGACAATCCCATCCGGCGTACCGGCACAGATTCTTTCGCGCCGGCCCGATCTCGTCGCCGCCGAGCAGCGACTGTTCGCCACCGGGGCATCGCTCACCCAGGCTGAGGCGTCGCTCTACCCGCAGATCAGCCTGACCGGCAGCGGTGGCACCTCGACGAGCGAACTCTCCGGACTGCTCTCGGGGGACTCGGTGGTTTGGGGTGTTGCCGCCAACCTGGCGCAACCGGTGTTTCAAGGCGGCCGGCTTCGCGCCAATGTTCGTTTGCTAAAAGCCAACCTGAGAGCCGCCGAGGAAAGCTTCCGCTCAACGATGCTCAAGGCGATGGGTGAAGTGGAAAACGCACTCGACGCTGAGCAGCAACTGGCTGTGATGGACGAGGCGCTGGGTGTCGCGTACGAGCAGTCACAAGCCGCCGCACAAATCGCGCAGGAGCGATACGACCTCGGGCTCGATAACATCATCAAGCTGCTCGAGGCACGGCGCCGAGCGATCAACGCCGAGAGTCGATGGTGGGCCGCGCGGCGGCGGCGATTGGAAAACCGAATCAATTTGCATCTCGCCCTTGGCGGCGGATTTGAATCGATGAATAAAAATGGAACAGCAAGCAACTAACCCAAACCGCAGGTTGAAAATAATTTCCACATTTGCCGTGGCAATCATCGGCATCGCGTTCGCCATCATGCTGGCGAAAAGCGCCAAAAAACCGGAGTCGAAGATTCCTCAGCCGAAGCTGCCGGCTGTGGAAGTGAAGATCGCGGAAGCAACACGATACACGTACCGCATCCAGTCGCAGGGAACCGCCCTGCCCCGGACAAGTATCCGGCTCGTGAGCGAAGTCAGCGGCAAGGTGGTGTCCGTCGCCGAGTCGTTCGATGTCGGCCAGATTTTTACCAAGGGCGACGTGTTGCTGAAGATCGATGCGCGTGATTACGAACTGGCACTCGCGCAGGCCAGGTCACAGGTCGCCCAGGCGCAATTGCGGTTGCAGATGGAGGTGAAGGAGGCGGACGTCGTTCGGCGCGAATGGGAGTTGCTCAACCAAGGCGAGCCGAGCGGCCTGCAGGCGCGTGAACCGCAACTCGCCAGCGCCCGAGCCGCACTCGAAGCCGCGCTCGCCGCCGAGGAGGCGGCCAAGCGCAACCTCGATCGCTGCGAAATCCGCGCCCCATTCGACGGCATGGTGGCAAGGGCCGGCGTGCGGCCTGGTCAATTTGCCGCCTTGGCCACGCCGCTTGGCGAACTGTTCGCCACCGACGTCGCCGAAGTGCGTTTACCTTTGATTGCCAGTGACTTGAGTTTCATTGATTTACCCAGACCCGGGGCGAAAGTCGCGCTTGGCCAAGCGCCCAAGGTGACACTCAGCGCCCGGGCCGGCGAACGGCGAACGGAGTGGCTTGGGCACATTGTGCGCTCGGAGGAGACGGTCGATCCGATGAACCGGATGGTTTACGTGGTAGCACAGGTCATCGACCCGTATGGCTTGGCCAAGCGCGACGGCGCACCGCTGCGGAGCGGGACATTCGTGCGGGCCAGCATCGAGGGCCGAACGCAGGAGAACGTCATCGTGCTGCCGCGGCATGCGCTACGCGGAAAAAACCAAGTGTGGATCGTGAGCGAGAAAAGCACACTACAAGAGTGGTTGGGTTATAGGGAGCCATCCCATCATAAAAGACTAATTTTCAGATCCGTTGATGTTTCCTTCGCAGACGCGAAACAGGTGATCGTCGCTGCGGGGATTCAACAGGGTGAACAAGTGGTCGTCTCGCTGCTTGCCGCGGTGGTGGACGGCATGGGTGTAAAGGTGCGGGAGGCGGAGTCAACGGATGAATAACCTGATCGAGTGGTTCGCCAAGAATGGCGTCGTTGCAAATCTGCTGGCGTTTTTCATCGTCATCCTCGGGTTCATGTCGATCGGGACGCTGAAGCAGGAGGTGTTCCCCGAGTTTTCGTCGGACATGATTTTCATCACCGTGCCGTATCCCGGCGCGGCGCCGGATGAAGTTGAGGAAGGAGTTTGCCAAAGAATTGAGGAGGCGGTGTACGGCCTGACGGATGTCCAAAAGGTCACCTCGACCTCGATTGAAAACGCCGGCACGATCGTGGTGGAGTTGACGCCGGGCGCGGACGTCTCTCACGCGCTCGACGAAATCAAGGCGCAGGTCGATGCGATCGACACCTTCCCGGAAGAGTCGGAAAAGCCGGTGATCCGGGAGATCATCATGCGCAAGCAGGTCATCAACGTGGCTGTGTCCGGCGATGTTTCGGAGGCGGCGCTGCGGCACTACGCCTCGCAGGTCCGCGACGAGTTGATGGCGTTGCCC
>JABGZB010000402.1 GCA_018674955.1 Verrucomicrobiota bacterium
ACTGAATTGCGAGCCCTTGTAGTAATGATTTTTTAGTTTTGGAACATGTATGGTCAGGGAAAACAGAATAGAAAAAGATATCCTGCCCATCCATGTTTGATTTTTTGAAATCCGTGTCCCTGCTTGAAACTCCTTGCGCTTGGCCAAGCGTTGAGGTCAAACAACCGGGGTGCCAGATTGGCTGACATCGATCCTCCTCGGGGTCATCGAGGGGATCACCGAGTTCCTCCCCGTCTCATCGACGGGCCATTTGTTGGTGCCGCAGCAACTTGGCTGGCTGGAGAAACAGACGGATCTTTTCAACATCGCCATCCAGAGCGGCGCGGTGATCGCGGTGCTGTTCAACTTCACCGACCGCGTCAAACAACTCACCCTCCGCTGGCGCGAACCGGAAGCGCGCGACTACTTGGCCAAGCTGCTCGTCGCGTTCGTCATCACCGGTGTCGGCGGGTTGCTTATCGACAAGCTTGGCTTCGAGTTGCCGGAAAATGTGCTGCCGGTGGCGGTGGCACTGCTGGTTGGCGGGATGTTGTTCGTCGTGGTGGAAAAAATGATCGGCGACCGGGCAAGCTTGGCCAAGGTCACTTGGACCATCGCGATTGCGGTTGGCTTTGGGCAATTGCTCGCGGCGGTGTTCCCCGGCACATCGCGCTCGGGGGCGACGATTCTAATCGCGCTGCTCATGGGACTAAAGCGCATGCCGGCGATCGAGTTCACCTTCCTGCTGGGCGTGCCGACGCTTTTGGCGGCCGGCGCGTACAAGGTGTTCAAGGCGATCCGCGCCGAGTCGGTGACGGAAGATTGGGGGCAGTTGGCCTTGGCCACGGCGGTCTCGGCGGTGACCGCATTTGTGTCGGTTAGATGGCTCCTACGCTACATTGAGACGCACACGTTCGTGGCGTTTGGCTGGTACCGCATCGCGCTTGGCTTGGCGCTGCTGTTCGCCGTCAATTCGTGACGCCCTCCCTGCGTATTACCATTGACGCGCCGCTCCATTGCCTCACAATCAGTAACGCGCCATCGCTTGGCCAAGTTTCCCATTCTATCTGTAACTATTTGGGACTCATTGGTGTAGTAGAGAGCTCAGATTTCTTGCATGAATCGAACAGATCAATTGTTAATACGTCATACCACCCTTTTCGCATGCGCGCTGGCGCTTGCGGGATGCAGTGCGGAGTTTTCATCAAAAAAGGGAGGAGAGGCTGCTGAGAAAAAAACCGGCAAGTCGCAAAAAGAAAAGGCTGTGTTGGTGGAACTGGCTGAAGTAAAGCGAGGGATGATCGAGTCGATCCTTGAGCGTTCCGCCCCCCTTGAGTCCGAGGTCAGAGTTGAGGTCAAGGCCCGCACAAGCAACCCGGCGATCGAGTTGCTCGTCGAGGAAGGAGACAAGGTTAATAAGGGCCAGATATTGCTTCGGCTCGAGAACGACAAGCAGAAGAACGATCACGACCAGGCCCTCAGCCAACTCGAAAAAACGCGGATCGAGTACGAGAGACAGGAGAACCTTTACAAGGACAACCTCATCAGCGAGCAGGCTTTTCGCAACGCAAAGTTCGACCTAAGCCAACGCCAGTTATCCGCCGAGACAGCCCAGCGGCAACTGGAGTACACCGAGGTGCGCGCGCCCATCAAGGGCACCATCACCCTGCGCTCCGTGAAAGTCGGCGACAATGTGAGCACCGGCTCGACCATTTTTGAGATCATCGACTTCGAGTCGACCGTTGCAGTCGTCCATGTGCCGGAGCAGTACCTGCCCCAGCTCAGGCCGGACATGGCGGCGCGGCTGATCTCCAACACGCTTGACGACAAAATTTTCCCGGCCCACGTGAAACGCATTTCGCCCATCGTCGAGGCACGGGCCGGGACGATCAAGGTCACCGTCGGGGTGAATCAACTCGGCGCGCTGCGTCCCGGTATGTGGGTAGACGTGGAGTTGGTGCTCGAGACCAAGCAGGACGCCGTGTTGATCCCGAAAAAATCGATCGTATACGACAACGACCAGACGTTCGCCTACAAGATGCACACAAGCACCAACGGCGTGAGGAGCGTGAAACGCCAGTTGGTCCTGCCACAAAATGCCGACAAGGTGCACATTGAGCCGATCGAAGGGTTTGCCGTCGGCGAAAAAGTTGTCATCGCCGGGCAGTCCGGCCTGAAGGAGGATTCAAAAATACGCCAAGTCGGCGACCCCGACCCGGACGCAAAGAAATCCAACGACACCGCGGCGGCCGACACCAACGCCCCGGCCGCCAGCAGGAGCGGGACGTAATCCCGCGCCTTCCACAACGGCATGGAGTCCCCGCATCGCAACCCGAGCTTCACCACCGACCGGCCGGTCGCGGTGCTGATGGTCTTTCTGGCCGCCGTCGTCTTCGGCTACTTCTCGCTTGGCCAACTGCCGGTCACGCTCATGCCGGAGATGAGCTACCCCACCCTCACCGTCCGCACCGAGTACCCCGGCGCCGCGCCGGAGGAGGTCGAGAACGACATCAGCCGCCCGATCGAGGAGGCGCTTGGCGTCGTCGGCGGGCTCAA
>JABGZB010000403.1 GCA_018674955.1 Verrucomicrobiota bacterium
CAGCGAAGCCACCCACTCGCCACGCCACCAGCCGCTCATGTTCTTCACGTCGATCCCTTTGCTGAAGTAGCCTTCATTTTCGTCGGTGTAATATTGCCACACAAGCCCCCACTGCTTGAGGTTGCTCAGGCAAACGGTCTGAATGCCCTTGGCCTTGGCCTTGGCCAGCGCCGGCAACAGCATCCCCGCCAGAATGGCGATGATGGCGATCACCACCAGCAACTCAATCAGCGTGAATGCTTTGACTGCACGGAATACGTGTCGTGTCTTTTTCATAAATCGTACCGACTGAAAACATGGCCAAAAATCACGATACGGGCAAGCCTTTTTTGATGGTTTTAATTTGTTTTTGCCTCTATTCGACACGTTTTTACTGTCATGGCAGTCAAGCGTATCAGCATCAACTGGGTGGCCAAGCTCAACGACTCCAAGGACTTGCCCAAGTACGACGACAGCGGCGACGGCAAGTTTTCCAAGAAATTCGGGCAAGGCCGGTTCGTCATCCCGGCGCCGCTCGAGGTCGATGCGTTGATGAAAAAGGTGCCCAAGAGCAAACTCACCACCATCAACAAACTGCGCGCTGCGTTGTCAAAAAACACAAGACCGACTTCGCCTGCCCGATCACCACCGGCATCTTCTCGTGGATCGCCGCCCATGCCGCCGACGAGATGGCCCAGCAGGGCCGCAAACACATCACGCCGTATTGGCGCACGCTCAAGAGCGACGGAGAGATCAACCCGAAGTATCCCGGCGGCATCGAGGCCATTCGCGAAAAGCTCGAGGCCGAGGGCCACACGGTCATCCAAAAAGGCAAACGATTTCTTGTGGCGGATTTCGAGAAAAAAACAATCGTCCCAAAACTCAAGTAGCTTGCCCTGCCGTTGGCCAAGCGGGCTTAATGGCGGCGTGCCCGCCCGGCTCCAACATCGAATCGTGCTCCCTGCCGCCCTCGCTTGGCTTGGGTGGTTCGCGCTTGGCCAGACGGCCGAGCCGGTTGATCTCGCCAGGGCGGAGGCGTTGGCCCGCCAATACTGCATCACGTGCCATCTTTTTCCCGAGCCCGATCTGCTCGACAAAAAAACATGGACCAGCCAGGTGATGCCCCGCATGGCCATCCGCATGGGCCTCTCTCCCGAGAGTGTCAACCAGCATCCCGAGGCGGATGCGCTGTGGAAGAGCGGCCGTTTCCTGAGGGAACCGCTCATCACCAAGGCGGACTACTTCGCCATCGTTGAATATTACAAGGCCAAGGCGCCCGAAGAGGCGGTCGCGCAAAAACCGGTCGCGCCGATCGGGCTCGATTTCAGGCAGTTCACCGCGCGTCCAAGCCGGTTTCGCCGCTCGGTCGGCGCCGTGAACATGGTGCGCATCGACGAGACGCGACGACGGATTTACCACTCGGACGGGATCAACAAGTTCCTCGACGTGCTCGACTCGGATGGCAACTGGGTGGAGTCGCTGCAGGTCGGCAACGTGCCGGTGGGGTTCGCGGAAAACGGCGGCGACTTTTTCCTGACGATGATCGGCACCTTCACCCCGTCGGACATCCCACGCGGCGAACTCGCCCTCCTCCGCCACGAGAACGGGGCGTTCGTCCTGAAGAAAACCGTGCTGCCAAAGATCCCTCGCCCCACGCACACCAACTTCGCCGACCTGAACGGTGACGGCAGCACCGACCTGATCGTCTCGATGTACGGCAACAACATCGGCCGACTCTCGTGGTTCGAGAAAAAAGAGAACGGCGACTATGCCGAGAACATCCTCCTGCCCCGCTCCGGCACGCTCAGCACGGCGGTGCACGACTTCAACGGCGACGGCCATCCGGACATCGCCGCGCTGGTCGCGCAGGAGGTGGAGGCAATGTACCTGTTCCTCAACGACGGCAAGGGCGTGTTCACCCAGCAAATGGTGTTTCAGGGGCATCCGCTTTATGGGCACTCGTCGTTTGAGTTGACTGACTTCAATGGCGACGGCCGGCCGGACTTCGTCGTTACCAACGGCGACAACGGCGAGTACCCCTCGCCGCCAAAGTCGTACCACGGCATCCGCGTGTACCTGAATCGCGGCGGCATGAAATATGAAAAGTCACTCTTCCTGCCGCTCAACGGCGCCTTCCGCGCGCTGGCCCGCGACTACGACGCGGACGGAGACACCGACATCGCCGCCGTCTCCTATTTCCCCAACTACAACAAGTCGCCGCGGGAGAGCTTTGTTTATTTTAAAAATAAGGACGGCAAGTACACCGCCAACACCTTCCGCACCTGCATCAGCGGCCGATGGCTCACGATGGATGCCGGTGATGTGGACGGCGACGGCGATATCGACCTTGCTCTGGGCAACTACACCTATGGACCTGACAAGGCCATCTTCGTGCCGGACTTCCTCATGAAAACCTGGGAGCGCAGCGGCCCGCCGGTGATGATCCTGTACAACAATCTCCACTCAAAACCGGCAAAGCGTTGAGCCGTTTTTTCTCGCTGCCGAGCCCGGCCAATGGTAGAGTTGATTTATGACGCTAGACAGCGAAGAGATTCATTACAAGGTATGGGCCAGCGACAACGTCGTTTACGGGCCGGTGCTACTCGTTACCCTGCTCGAGTGGGTTGCCGACGGTCGCGTGACGCCGAGTACCTGGGTGTTCAGCGAGGAGGTAAACAGTTGGAAACCGGCCAAGACACTGCCGGCACTCGGCGACGCGCTGGCCAACTACCACGCCAGCCAGGCACCACTCCCCAAACCAACCAAACTTGGCCAAGCCAGCGACTCGATCACCGTCGAGCAACTCCGGCAATTTGACCAACTGGCCGGGCTTGGCCAAGCGGAGCTCAAGCAGTTCATCAGCCACTGCACCGTGATGGAGATCGAGGAAGGTGGCATCATCATGAAAAAAGGCAGCCCCGGCAACGGCCTGTACATGATCCTCTCCGGCGATACTCGCGTCCGGATCATCGCCGCAGGGCAGGACACCACCCTCGCCACGATCAAGGCCGGCAACTTCATCGGCGAGGTGGCCATGTTCAGCCAAACCCAGCGCTCCGCCGATGTATTGGCCCTGACCCGGTGCCAACTGCTCTTCATGTCCGCCGAGGCATTCCGTGGAATGATGGAAACCGAGCCAAAGCTGGCCTCGGCCGTGCTGTTTGCGCTGGGTCACATGATGGCCGAGCGCATGGTGGCCGGGAATGATCGCCTCCAAATCAAGGCCAGCTCCGATTTTCTTTGGTTGTGAGGGGGGGTCAACCAAAAATAGTTCAAAACAGACCGTTGACACCAGACCGCTTGGTCGCTACGTTTCCGGCCCTTTTAGGGAATAAAATCACATGGTTCGAATATCTTTAGTTGTAACGGTTTTGGCATTGCTAGGAGGTGGGTTCATCGCGATGAACAATGTCCAGGGCAGGATTGACAACCTAAGCACCGATTTGGCAAGCACTCAAAATACCCTCAGCGACACGAAGCGTGATTTGGGTAAAGCCGAAAAAGCGCAGGAATTGGCGGAGACTGCAAGGGACGCCGCTCAAGGCCAAGCCGAGGACGCCAAGGCAAGATTAAGCAAAGCGGTATCAGATCTCGTCCAGCAGCGGGATCGCGCAAATGAGCACGAAGACAACGCGAACAAGCTCCAGGCCGAACTCGTTGATGCAAGGAAGTTCAGTGAGTCTTGGCGGCTGTTCCAGCAGGCCAACGGCACTCAGACAGAAATCAGGCAAAAGCTAGCCGCCTTCGCCGACGTCAACACCCAACGCGCTAATTTCCTCTCGGAAAACACAATCCTGCTCAGCCAAATTGAAAAACTCGGGGTTGAGTTGTCCCGTTACACCGGCACTTCTGTCAAGGTCTCCCTGCCTCAAAACCTTCACGGCACTGTCACCGCAGTGGACACTCAGTTCGATTTTGTCGTGCTGGACATCGGCGAAAGCCAAGGTGCCCGCGAACACGGCGAACTGCTCGTAAGCCGGGGCGAAAAGCTCATCGGCAAACTCCGCATTCTCGACGTCAAAATGGATCACAGCATCGCCAACATCCTCCCGGACTGGAAACAGGATGAAATCCAAACCGGCGACATCGTCATCGTCGGAAACTAAAACAGCACTTTTCATGCGTTCCTTAGCCAGGGCCATCCTCTCATTCTTCGCGATCCTCTTCGCGAGTCTGGCCTTGGGACTCACGGCAGGCTGTATCGGCCCCGATCCGGAAAACAAATCCGCCCGCCCGTGGAACACTCCCCGCCCATGGGAACACGGCATCCCGGGCGGCATCTCCGAACGCCGCTGATTTCCCTAAACAGAATTCCCGTGCCGGGCGGTTGCCCGGTTTTTTTGTGTTCCCCTACAATCCGAATTGTGGTATAAATCGAGTCTAATTAAGTCAGCGCACCTCAATTTGTTCGCGATAATAAATGTTATGAGACTCGATAAACTAACCATAAAATCACATAAAGCGCTCCAGACAGCCCAGGAACTGGCGCATCAACACTCGCAAAAACAGGTCGAGGGCGAGCACCTCGCCCTCGCTTTGGCGCAGCAGCAGGACGGCATCATCCCCACCCTGCTACAGCGCATCGGGGTGGACTTGGGCAAGCTCCAAACTGACCTCAATAACGAGCTTGGCCGCCTCGCCAAAGTGCAGGGCGTCAGCTCGTCTGACCTGTATCTTAGCCCCGAACTCAAGCAGGGACTCGACGTCGCCCAGACCGAGGCAACGCAGCTTGGCGACGAATACGTCAGCACCGAGCACCTGCTGCTTGGCCTGCTGATAAAGGGCGGCTCAGTACTTGGCCGCGTATTCGAGAAGCACAACCTTAAGCGCGACACCCTGCTCGATGCGCTTGGCCAAGTGCGAGGCAACCAGCGCGTCACCGATGCCAATCCGGAGGACAAGAATCAGGCGCTGGAAAAATACGGCCGCGACCTCACCGCCCTGGCCAAGCAGGGCAAAATCGATCCGATCATCGGCCGCGACGAGGAGATTCGCCGTGTGATGCAGGTACTCAGCCGCCGCACGAAAAACAACCCGGTGCTCATCGGCGAGCCGGGCGTCGGCAAGACCGCCATCGCAGAGGGCCTGGCCCGGCGCATCGTCAGCGGCGACGTCCCGGAGTCACTGAACAACAAGACGCTGATCGCGATGGATCTCAGCGCGATGATTGCCGGCGCGAAGTATCGAGGCGAATTCGAGGATCGCCTCAAGGCGTTCATCAAGGAGATCACCTCCAGCGACGGTCAGATTATTTTGTTCATCGACGAACTGCACACGCTCGTCGGCGCCGGCGCCGCTGAGGGCGCAACCGATGCCGCCAACATGCTCAAGCCGCAACTCGCCCGCGGCGAACTTCGCTGTATCGGTGCGACCACGCTCGACGAGTACCGCAAACATATCGAGAAAGACCCCGCACTCGAGCGCCGCTTCCAGCCGGTGAAAGTCGACGAGCCAACCGTCGAGGACTCCATCGCTATTTTGCGCGGACTCAAGGACCGCTACGAGGTACACCACGGCATTCGTATTCAGGACACCGCACTAGTCACCGCCGCAACCCTGTCCGACCGCTACATCACCGAGCGATTTTTGCCGGACAAGGCGATCGACCTCATCGACGAGTCGGCGGCGCGGCTGCGGATGGAACTCGACTCGATGCCGACCGAGATTGACCAACTTGAGCGCCAGATCATGCAACTCGAGATCGAGCGCACAGCGCTGAAAAAGGAGAAAGACGCCGCCAGCAGGGAGCGCCTGGCCAAGCTGGAGGAAACTTTGGTCAGCTTGAAGGAGGAATCCAAAGAGTTGAAGGAACTTTGGCAAAACGAGAAAGCGTCCATCGACGCCGTCAGTATCGTCAATAGCCAACTTGAGGAAGCCCATCGCGAACAGGAACAAGCCGAGCGAGACGGCGACCTCAACCAGGCGGCGCAAATCCGCTACGAAACCATCCCTGGCCTCGAGAAAAAACTAGCCGACATGCAGGAGGCGCTGAAGCAAACCGGACAGGCCAAGCGCCTCTTGCAGGAGGAAGTCACCGACGAGAACATCGCCGAGGTGGTCGCCACATGGACCGGCATCCCCGTGACCAAAATGCTCGAGGGCGAACGGCAAAAACTCGTCGAGATGGAGGAACGCATCAGCGAGCGTGTGGTCGGCCAAGCCGATGCGGTGCGCGCCGTCGCCGATGCAGTGCGGCGAGCCCGGAGTGGTTTGCAGGATCCGGATCGCCCGATTGGCTCATTCATTTTCATGGGGCCCACCGGCGTCGGCAAGACCGAGCTCGCACGCGCACTGGCCGAGTTTCTATTCGACGCCGAATCGGCGATGATCCGCATCGACATGAGCGAGTACATGGAGAAACACACCGTTACGCGGCTCATCGGCGCGCCGCCGGGCTACGTCGGCCACGAGGAGGGTGGACAACTCAGCGAGGCCGTCCGGCGCAAGCCGTACAGCGTGGTGCTGTTCGACGAAATCGAGAAGGCCCACCCGGATGTCTTCAACGTTTTCCTGCAGGTACTAGACGATGGGCGGCTTACCGATGGCCAGGGCCGCACGGTCGACTTCCGCAACGCCATCGTCATCATGACCAGCAACATTGGCTCGCATATTATTCAGGAACATTTTCTCGACGGCAAAACGGACGGCACCGACCGGATGGACATGGAGCAGAAAGTCGAGGCCGAGTTGCAGGCGCATTTCCAGCCGGAGTTCCTTAACCGCATCGACGACACGATCGTGTTCCACAGCCTCGACGAGGAGCAACTCACAGTCATCATCGACATCCAGTTGCGGGCAGTGGCCAAGCGGCTCGAGGCGCAGCAACTCACGCTCGAGATCAGCGACGAGGCCAAGCGGCACCTGGCCCGGGAGGGCTACGATCCGCAGTTCGGCGCGCGACCGCTCAAGCGCACTATCCAGGAGCAGTTGCTAAACCCGCTAGCCACGCGGTTGCTCGACGGCGACTTCAAGCCGGGGGACCACATCCGCGTGCGCTTGCCCAGCGACGAACTGACGTTCGAAGCGTAAGCCGGGCTCAGTCCGCGCGCTTGGCCAAGGGCTTGATCGAGCCGACGTGGTGCAGGATGAAGGGCTCGAGAAAACCGGCCAAGCGCCGGAGCTGCATCTCGCTTGGGCGCAGCTTGGCCAAGCTGGCCCAGTCGGCGGTGGCCATTTTTGCGGCGATGGCGCGTGTGCCGGGGTCGAGCTTGGCCTTGGCCCAATCCGGCTCCTGCCCTTGGCTCGCGAGAAACTTGACCTCGAACACGCTAAGCCAAAACTCCCCCGCCCCGCCACCGTTGAGGCGTCGCACCAGTTCCAGCATCAAGTCGAACTCGGCCCGGAGGGGGGTCTGCTCCTCGGTGGATCGGGTTAGCAGCTTCGTGGCGCGGGCAAGGCTGTCGAGCAAATCGACATCGGTACGCAGGTTGGGGAACGACTCCGTCAGCACAACTTCGCAAAGCGTGTGAAGTTCGGAGCGGCGGCTGCGGCGGAAGCTGAACTCCGCCAGGTGAAACAGGTCGAGTTTGCCCCGAAATGGCGACTTCGGCCGGCGGGCGCCTTTGGCAACGGTGCCGATGCGGCCGGCCCCGGCGCTGAGCCAATGAACGACTGAGCTAGTTTCCGTCAGCGGAAAAACACGCAGGACCAGGCCGGTGGCGCGCTCATCCATCGGCCAGCATTCTCGCCGCCTGTGACTTGAACGCCGCCTGAATGCCGCTCGCGTTTTCCGGCGGCACCGCGCCGAGGCTGACGATGTACTTGATGCCGTCGGCGACCGACATATCGAGCTTGACCACTTTGCTCTCCGGCAGCACGAGGAGGAAGCCAGTGGTGGGATTTGGCGTGGTGGGCACGAAAATGCTGATGATGCTTTCGCCCTCGTCGGTTTTCACCTGCTCGGCCGTGACGAAGCCGACCGAGTGCAGCCCCTTGCGCGGAAACTCGACCATAACCACTTGCTTGAAATTGGATTTATTCTCACCCGCGAACGCCTGATTGACCTGCTTGACCGTGCCGTAGATTTTCCCAAGCAGCGGCACATTGAGCAGGATATAATCCATGAGCTGCACCAGTTTTTTGCCAATGTAATAGCGTGTCAAAAAACCGAGCAGCCCGGTCAACGTGACAGCCTCGAGAATAGCAATCACTTCCCACCACCAATACAACTCCTTGCCCGGCTTGCCGTCGATGGCATCTTTCCAAATATGCTCCGCGTCCAAACCGGGAATATACTTGAACGGAAAAAGCAAAATGTCGGAAACAGCAACCGCTTGGTTGAACAGCCAAAGTGCCACGCCGATCGAGATAATGACCGGCAGCACCACAGCCAAGCCGGTGAAAAAATTCCGTCGCGTTCGCCCAAGCACTGTCGCTCGTTTACTCATCTGCCAACCATCGTAGTCCCTCTCGCCAATCGGCTCAAGTGAAAGAGTTCCGTCGCCGCTTTCATCAACCGGTTTTCCTCATATTTCATCGTCCGCCGCAGCCCCGGCGTCGAGTCGTCGTACCCCCTCAAATGCAGGATGCCGTGGATCAAGTACCGCGCCACCTCCTCCGCCCATGAGGTTTTGTACTTGCGCGCAAACTCCTCAGCCACCACAGGGCAGATGAAAATATCGCCAAGGATCGGCCCGGGCTTGGGCGCGTCGCCCGGTTCACCGTAGTCGAAAGTGATCACGTCGGTCGGCCCGTCGTGCTGCAAATAATCCCAGTTGGCCCCGGCCATCTCGACCGGATCGACGAGGTACACCCCCAACTCATGCGACGCCGATTCGAGCGCTTGGCCCGGTTCAGTCTCGGCCAGCGTCCACTTGGCCAAGCGCCGCAGCGCCCACGTATCGGCGGGATGACTCTTTTGGCGGCTGCGAATGGTGAGCGGCATCTTCAGCCTTTGCGGTGGTCATCGTACGCCTGCACGATCCGTGCGACGAGCGGGTGGCGAACCACGTCCCGTTTCTCGAATTTGCAATGCGCGATCCCCTCGACCTTGGCCAAGGCGGCCGGCCCCTCAATGAGGCCAGACGTCTTGCTCGGCGGCAAGTCGATCTGTGTCGGGTCGCCGGTGATGACCACCTTGGAATTGAAGCCCAGCCGCGTCAGGAACATCAGCATCTGCTCGGCAGTGGAGTTCTGCGCCTCGTCGAGAATGATGAAAGCGTTGTTGAGCGTACGGCCCCGCATGTAAGCCAGCGGCGCAATCTCGACCGTGCCCCGCTCCATGTGTTTCTGCACCTCCTCCATCGGCAACAAATCCTGCAGCGCGTCGTGCAATGGCCGCAGATACGGATCGAGTTTCTCCTGCAAATCGCCCGGCAAAAAACCAAGCGCCTCGCCGGCCTCGACCGCCGGCCGCGTGAGAATGATGCGAGAAACTTTTTCCTCCTTCAACGACATGATAGCCATCGCCATTGCAAGAAACGTCTTGCCCGTGCCGGCCGGGCCGGCACCGAAAGTGACATCGTGCTTTTGGATCGCCTCGACGTAGCGTTTCTGCCCAAGCGTCTTGGGGTGAACCACCGGTTTGCGCGCCGAGGTCTGCAGCATGATCGAGTACAGCCCATCCAGCGCCTCCGGCCCGTCGCTCAGCACCGTATTCAGCGCGTAGCTGAAATCGCGGTTGCGAATTGCCACCCCGGCCTTGAGCGCGGTCTCGAGCGACTGGAACAACCCCGTAGCCCTCGCCACGTCGGCCTCGTCGCCGTCGAGCTTGATCCAGCCGTCGCGATTGGTCGCCTTGACACCGAGCCGCGCTTCGAGCATCTGCAGATTTTTTGGGTTGTTGTTGAAAAGCTGCTGGGCGATCCGGGCGTTATCGAAATGCAGCGTGGAAATCATCTTGTCGGATTCTGGGTGTGATTCAAACCAAGTGAGTGAAACGCTTGGTCTTGGCCAGGTGGGCGACGATTTGTTTTATTTTTTGCGACTCGGACTTGTGGGCGACCAGCGTGGCATCATCAGTCTGCACAACGATCATTTCACTGATACCCACCAACGCAATCGGCGCGCGATTTCGCGTACGGGCGTCGAACACGACATTGTTCGCGGAGTCGACCTGCACGAGGTTGCCGACAGCGCAGTTTCCAGCGACGTCAGGCTTAAGATGCCGCGCCAAGGCCGGCCATGAGCCGAGGTCGTCCCAGCCGAAGACGCCGTCCGCACAGACGATGTTCCGCGCGTTCTCCATGATGGCGTAATCGACGGAAATCTTTTCCAGCTTGGGATAGTCCCCGGCCAGGGCAGCATTGAGATTGGCCAAGCCGCGGATGCCCCGCCATTTCTCAGCCGCGGCGAACAGCTTCGGTTGTTGTCGGCACAACTCAGCGGCGATGGTTTCGTATGACCAGATGAACATCCCGGCGTTCCAGCGGTAGTTGCCACTCTTGAGGTAGCGCTTGGCCGTGGCGAGATTCGGCTTTTCGACAAACTTTTTGGCGGTGAAGAAAGTGGACTTGAGCGACTTGGCTAAGAACTTGGTCAACTTGTTGCCAACCTGAATGTAACCGTAGCCGGTAGCCGGCTCGTGCGGCTGGATGCCGATGGTGACAAGTGCTGGCTCGCGCTTGGCCAAGGCCATCGAGTCGATCAGCACGCGGCGAAACTTGTTCTCATTGGGAATAACATGGTCGGCCGGCAGCACGGCCATCACACCGTTCCCGGATCGGGCGCCGACCAGCGCAGCACCCAACGCCACAGCAGCGCAAGTGTCGCGACCGCACGGCTCGCCAATGATGTTGCGCTTAGGCAATTCGGGCAACTGCCGCCGAACGGCGGCGGCCTGAACGGTGTTGGTGATGATGAAAATGTTCTCGAGAGGCGCGACCGGCTTCACGCGGTCAACCGTCTGCTGGAGAAACGAGTGATCTCCCAACAGGGTGATAAGCTGCTTGGGCTTGCGCTCGCGGCTGACCGGCCAAAAGCGTTCGCCGCGGCCACCGGCCATGATGATAATGTAGCGATCCTTGCGTTGCATTTACGGGATAAATTAGCGGATGCCGTTGATGAGGTTTGCCGTGAAGGCCTTGACAGTTGGCACGAGGTCGGTGGCTTGGCCTTTGTCGGCGATTTGGTTGACGATCGCGCTGCCGACAACGACCGCCTCTGCGTTCCGCGCGACCTCGGCTGCCTGTTCCGGGTTCGAGATGCCGAAACCGACGGCGATTGGGATGTCGGTGTGCTGGCGAATAATTTGGGTCATCGGCCCGATGGTATCGGAGACGGTTTGCTGCATGCCGGTGACGCCCTCGCGCGACACGTAATAAATGAAGCCTTTGCCGCGCTTGACGATCAATTCGACCCGGTCCAACGGCGTGGTCGGCGCGACGAGATAGATCGGGCACAGGCCGGCGGCAGCCATCAGCGACTCGTACCCCCCCGACTCTTCCGGCGGAAGATCGAGCACGAGCAACCCATCGACGCCGGCATCTGCGGCGGCTTGCACGAACTCGGCGAGTCCCCACTTGTGCAGCAGGTTGAAATAGACGTAGAGGACGAGCGGGATGCCGGACGACTCGCGGATTCGCGAAACGGTCTGCAGTAATTTCCCCGGCGTGGTGCCGGAGTCGAGCCCGCGCTGCGCTGCGAGTTGGTTAACCAAGCCGTCGGCCAGCGGATCGCTGAACGGCACGCCGAGTTCCAGCACGTCCACGCCGATCTCGTCGAACGCCAGCGCCAGGTCATGCGTCGCCTCGAGGTCGGGGTCGCCCGCGCCGATGTACACCACAAATCCCTTTTGCCCCTCCTGCCTGAGGCGTTCAAACCGTTCTTTAATGCGGTTCATGCGCGGGCAGCATGCCAAGCGAGCGCGTCCGAGGCAAGAAACACGCTTGTGCGCGTGGCTCAAAAAATGAATTCCGGAATCGCCTTGGCCAAACGCAGGCCATATAAAACGCCCGTGCCCGACGCATCGCAAATGACCGCCAGCCAAGCCACCGATCTGCTCCGGCGCAGCCTGGCCAATGGCCGGCTTGGCCACGCGTATTTGTTCGTTGGCAGCACGATCGAGTCGCTCGAGTCTCACGCGACCGAGTTGGCGCGGACACTCAACTGCCAGTCCCCGCCCGCGACCGGCGAAACCGGCATCCCACTCGAGCCGTGCAGCGACTGCATCGCCTGCCACAAGGTCGATTCGGGCAACTTCCCCGACCTCGACTTTGTCCGACCGGAGAAAAAATCGCGCATCATCAGCATCGATCAAATCCGGAATCTCACCCGCAAGGTGTCGCTCAAACCAACCGAGGGACGCTATAAGGTGGCGATCATCACCGGCGCCGACCGCATGCTCGGCCCCACGTTCAACGCCTTCCTCAAGACGCTGGAGGAGCCGCCGGAACGCACGGTTTTCATCCTGCTGACGGTTCACCCGGATCGACTCGGGGAGACGGTTCGGTCCCGTTGCATGCGGGTGAACTTCGGGGGAGAGGCCGACGTACAACTCGAGGCGAGCGACGCGGCTTGGCTGAAGTCGTTCGT
Source organism: Verrucomicrobiota bacterium (assembly GCA_018674955.1). Lineage (GTDB taxonomy): Bacteria > Verrucomicrobiota > Verrucomicrobiia > Limisphaerales > UBA1096 > UBA1096. Next base: position 12,451 of record JABGZB010000403.1, read on the forward strand.
CGGCATGAGCGCCGAAACCGGCGAGGGACTCATGGGCCGTTACCGGTTGCTCGGCAAGTTGATGGAGCACTTGGCGGCCAAGCGCGACACCATCGAGGAAACTCAGGAGGCAGCATCGGCGCTGAACCGGTACGCCGACATCGAGCCGACGCTCCGAGAGAAATTGAAGGAGGAACTCAAGGCGTCGATCGAGGCCGAGTACCGGCGACAGCGCGGGCAGTTTTTGACCGGGCTCCAGTGGTGGCTGCGCGACATTTGGCTGGCGGCACTCCGGCAGGGCCGGGAGCTGCTGCATTTTCAGGATTGGGCCGACACTTCGGAGACCGTCGGCCAACGGTTGTCCCCGGAGCAGGCACTCGAGAACCTGCAATCGATCGAGGCGACGCAGCGACTGCTCGAGACGACGAACGTGCAGGAGGCTCTCGCGCTCGAGGTTGGCCTGCTCAAGCTCAAACTCTGACCGGCCCCGATGCTCGCCGACACTCCAGGGCAAAAGGATCGCGTCTTTTTGATCCTCACCGGCGTCTGGCTTTTCACCGCGCTGTTCCTCTTCGGCAACCCGGTCATTCTCGATTATCTGCACCCGCCCAAGAGCGTGCTTTTGGGCGGCGAAAGCCCATCGAACGTCCGCCCGTATCTGGGCATCCTC
>JABGZB010000053.1 GCA_018674955.1 Verrucomicrobiota bacterium
CCTAGTGGCTTGGCGCCTTTTCGGATGGCTTTTTTCTTTGCATCCTTTTTGCGCTTGGTCTCGTCGCGGATTTTTTGAATTTCGCGCTTGGTGACCTTTTTGCTCGTTCGGCTTTTGACCGTCGTTTTGCGGCGGATCGGCTCGATGCTCTTCGGGCGCGGCTTGGCCACGAGCCGGATGTGGCATCCTTCGAAGCCGAACGACTTGCGCAGCACGCCAATGAGGTAGCGCGTGTAATTGTCGCTCAATAGCTCCTTGCGGTTGACGAAGAGCAGGAACGTCGGCGGCTTCGAGCTAACCTGCGTGGCATAAAAAAGCTTGAGCCGGTGACCCTTGGTGCTGGGGGCCGGACTGCGCTCCAGCGCCGCCTGCAGTGAACGGTTGAGCAGGCTCGTCGGCGTGGTTTTCTGGAGCTGCGAACTGACGTAACGAATCGCCTCGAGCAGCCGATCCAGTTGGAAACCCTCGATCGCCGACGTGAAAATAACCGGCGCGTAGTCGAGGAAAAACAGGTTGGACTTCACCCACTTGCTGAACTCCTCGTACATTAGCTCCTCCTGTTTTTTTCGACTAAGCTTGCGGCCTCCCTGGGCGACGGTTTTTTTGGCCTCCCGCTTGCGGGCCTTCTCCAGTCCGACCTCGAACAGATCCCACTTGTTGACGACGATGACGCAGGCGCAACCGGCGTCGGTGATGCGGTCGCAGATTTTTTTGTCCTGCTCGGTGACTCCCTCGGCGGCATCCATCACCAGCACTGCTAGATCGCACCGCTCGATGGCTTTGTCGGCGCGGTTGACGCTGAAAAACTCCACAGGGTCCTTGATGCGCCGCCGCTTGCGGATACCAGCCGTGTCGATGAGGTTGTAGCGTTGCCGCACGCCGTCTGTCTCGACCTCGAACGGCACGTCGATAGCGTCGCGCGTGGTGCCCGAGATCTCGCTGACAATGACCCGCTCCGACCGGGTGAGCGCGTTGATGATCGACGACTTGCCGACGTTGGGTCGGCCGACAATGGCGATGTTCAGCGGCGGCTCGGCAGCGGCTTGGCCTTCTTCGCCGGTTTCGTCAACCGGCTTGGCCAAGTGCTCCGTCAACCGGCTCACCGCTTGGCCAATGGGAATGTCGATGCCCCGCACATGCAGCGCGCTAACGGGGAAAATGTGCTCAAAACCAAGCTCGGCGAACTCAGCGATCCCCCGTTCGTGCGCGGCGATGTCCACCTTGTTGACCATCACGAACACCGGCTTGCCGGCTTCGCGCAGCATCCCGGCGACCTCGAGATCCATCGGCACGACGCCCTCCTGCACGCTGACAACAAGCAAAATCACGTCCACGTCATCGAGGGCGACCTGCACCTGGGTGATGATCTCCCGGGCGAAGTTGTCGCCGCCGCGCTCGCCCTTGAGCAGGCCGATGCCGCCGGTGTCCACCAGCGTGAACGGATGCCCCAGCCACTCGACCTCGGCGCTAAGCCGGTCGCGCGTGACGCCGGGACGGTCGTGTACGATCGCAATCCGCTTGCGCGCAATACAATTGAACAGGGCCGACTTCCCGACATTGGGCCGACCGACGATGGCTACCACTCCTGGCACGCCTATATTGTACCGCGAACGCGGCGTGAGAGCGAGACGGCGGTGTTTTATGAATCGCCAGCCGACCGGTTTCGTGAATAATACGCATCCCGGATGAATCTCGCCGAGCGGACCAAAGTCACCTTCAAACTCGAGCAACGCCGGGCCATCAGCAGCGGCATCCTCGAGGCGGCGGGCAGCACATTCCTTCTGCTTACCGTGGTCAAGGGATTTGATAACCCAGGGCTGATCGCCAAGGCGCTAGTCTCGACAGCGGCCAGCGTGGGCCTGCTGCTCACGCCGGTGGTGGTCACCGTCGTCCAGTCGCTGAAGCTGCCCTCCGCCGTCGCCGCCGGCCGGATGGCACTGCTCGGCGCGGCTCTGTTTTTCCTGATGGCCGCCGTGCCGTCGCTGCCGTTGTTCGTCGCCGGGAGCATCGTGGCGATGTCATGCTCGACCGGTGCGATCCCGCTGCTCACGCAAATCTTCCGCGACAATTATCCCGCCGACAAACGCGGCCACTACTTCTCGCGAACCGTGTGGTTTCGGGTCATCGCCGCCGGGGCTTTCAGCTTTCTGGCTGGCTTGGCGCTAAACGAGACCGGCACCGCCGGCCAGCCGGGCCTCGGCAACTACCGCTGGCTGTTGGTGATCTTCGGGCTCGCGTTCCTGGCGTCATGGCATTGCCTAAAACATTTCCCGTCCAAGTCGCTCAAGGGCGACGCCGGCGGCCACCCGTTCCGCGCGCTACGCTACGCCAAGACCGACAAGCTCTTTCGCCACGCGCTGATCTGCTGGATGATCATGGGCTTCGGCAACCTGATGATGATCCCGATCCGCGTCGAGTACCTGACCAACCCGGTTTACGGACTCGAACAAAACGCGCTCACCATCGCCACGCTGATCCTGGTCATCCCGAACGTTTTCCGGTTACTGCTCAACCCGTTTTGGGGACGGCTCTTTGACCGCATTAATTTTTTCCTGTTGCGCGCCGTGTTGAACCTGTTTTTCGCCGTGGGAATCCTGATCTTTTTCAACAGCGACACGTTGCTTGGCATGGCAATTGGGCAGATTTTCTTTGGCATTGCCCACGCCGGTGGCGATATCGCCTGGGGCATGTGGGTGACCAAGCTCGCGCCGCCCAACCGCGTGGCCGACTACATGTCCGTGCACACGTTTTTCACCGGCGTCCGCGGCGTTCTCGCACCTATAATCGGCTTCAGCGTGCTGGCTTCCGGCCTGGCCATCGGCAGCCTGAGCCTGATCAGCGGCGGGATGATTGTCCTCTCCGCCGTCATGCTGATTCCAACCATTAAGCAGACGCGGGAGGAACACCCAACTCAGGCAGTAACCGAGGAACTCAGCGAGTAGTGAATTATGGCGTGGCGGTGTCGGCGGTGCGCCAGAGGTACCAAGCGGCGACGGTGCGGTGCGGTGCCCAGCATTCGCCGGCGGCTAGCAGCTCTTTCGGCTTCGGCAACTCGGCCAAGCCCTTGGCCAAGGCGAAGCCTTTTTGGACACCGTAATCGGTCGTAGGCAGCACGTCCGGACGACCCAACCGGAAGATCAGCAGCATCTCCACGGTCCAACGGCCGACGCCCTTGATGGAGGTCAGGCGCTCGACCAGTTCGTCGTCCCTCATGCGGTTGGCCTGGCTCGAGTCGGGCACGATGCCGTCTTTCGCCGCTTGGGCGATGTTTTGGATGTAACTGGCTTTTTGGTTCGAGAGCCCGACGCCGCGCAACTTCTCGAACGGCTTCCGCAACACCCGATCCGGCTCGGGAAATTTCCGGCCGGGGAACAACTCAAGAAAGCGGCCAAAGATGATCGCCGCCACTTTACCGGTGAGTTGCTGGTAAACAATCGAACGAACGAGCGAGGCGTAAATCGTGCGGCTCTTGTCCGGCTTAAGATCGCACGGCCCAATGCGGCGGATGACCTTGGCCAAGTCGGGATCGACTTTTTTGATATGCCGAATGGCTTTCGCTACGTCCACGGCCAAGTGCTCGTCAGTGACCCTGAGCGTCGGCCGGCAGCTTGAAGTAATCGCCACGGAGCCAGTCGGCGATCAGGCCGATTTCTTTATCGGTGAGGATTTTCTTCACGCCGAACGCGGGCATGCGGTCATTGTTATCCGGATAAAACTTTTCGTGCTCCGGGTTTTTCACGAAGTCGACGATCCATTCGCGCGAGCCGTAGCCGGTGAGGTCAGGGCCGTCAGCATCGGGATCCGGCTCGCCGAACGCATGGCAGTCGATGCAGCCAATATCGTCCTCGAGATAAGCGATGCCCTTCCGGATCAGCACTGCGTCGGACTGGTCATCGGCCGCTTGGCCGGGCAGCTTGGCCTGCGCGGAGAGAGCGACGACAATGGCTTCGAGCATTATATGATCCTCGGTGTCGTACTTGCGGACTTTGCGGTTGAGGAATTTTTTGTACATGTCGCCGTCCTTGTGAGCGGTGCCGCCGAAGTAGCGGGCGCTGATGTATTTGTCCGGGTCGAGCAAATCACGAATCCACTGGCGAGTGGCGAAGCCCTTCAAGTCCGGCGCCTCCGGCGCGTCCTTCGGCTTGCTGCTGGCGATCACGTCGAACGGGCCTTTGGCCTTTGCCTGCAACAGCGACCGAACCGTCTGCCATTCGTTTGTCGAGGATTGGCGCGCCAGCCAATCGGGATGCACGGCGTCGCCGGAGAAAAACCGGCTCGTCATCTCCGTGCGTTTCTCCAACTCGTCGAGCGGCACGGCCTTGGCCAGTTCCACGGCCAAGCCGTCGTGCCCATCGTAGCGGTGGCAGCTTGCGCAGTGCTGAGCGAATAGCCGCGCGCCCTGCGTTTTTGGGTCGTCTTTGAGCAGCGACAGTGCGGTGGACTCGATGCCTCTGCCCTTGGCCAAGGCGGTGACACGGTCGGCGTCCCGCGCGTCGCCGAGGACAGCCTTAAGATATTTGGCGCTGTTCGGCCCGGCGACATCCTCCCGCTTGGCCAAGTACGTCAGCGCACCGGCACCGCCGAGGAACACAAAAATAATGCCGACATTAAACACGTGCCCAAGATTCCAGCGGCCGATGAACGGCATCAGGCAAATCAAACCGACAGCCATCCCCGGGATGTAAATGGCACCCCACACCTCGTTTTCGCCGGCGAAGAACGGTAGCTTGAGAAACTGAAATAGGAACAGGAAATACCAGTCCGGACGCGCGGCGGAAAACGGCTCGGACGGATCAGCCGGCGCACCCAGATGCGCGCCGTGATACCATAGCACAACCCCCAGCACCGCCACCGTCACCGCGAGGCACGCCACAACATCTTTGAAAACCTGATCCGGCCAAAAGTAAGCGTCGCGCTTGATCACCGGCTCGGCCGGCGTGATGCCGTGACGGCGGAACAGATAAATATGCCCGACGATCAGCAGCACCAACAACCCCGGCAGCACACCGGCGTGCAGCGCAAAAAAGCGCGTCAGTGTGTGATGCCCGTACTCGGTGCCACCGACGACGAGTTTTTGCATCTCCGGCCCGGCAAACGGCACGAGGTTCATCAGGTTGGTGGCAACACGGGTGGCCCAAAATCCTTTTTGATCCCACGGCAACAGGTAGCCGGTCAGCGATAGGGCCAGCACGAGCAGCAGAAGAAGAACACCGAACCAGTAGTTCAACTCACGCGGCGCCTTGTACGCGCCGTCGATCACGACCTGCATCAGGTGCAGCAACAGCAGCACCGGCATGAACTGCGCCGTCCAGTGGTGGATGCCGCGCAACAGCCAGCCGCCGGTCATCTCGTTTTGGATGTAGTTGACCGACTCCCACGCGTCGCCGGAGCTGGCGCTGTAGCCCATCCACAAAAACACGCCGGTGACAAACTGTATGAAGATGGTGAACGTGAGCGTGCTGCCCCAGACATAACGCCACCGCGAGCCGCCGGGGATGTTCTCGAACAACGCCTCGCGGGTCAGGCTGCGAATGCCGGTGCGATGGTCGATCCAGTCCAGCAACGACTTCATGACACCGGGACCGCGTGGCTGTGGCCAGGTTGAAAGTTCTGGAACTTCACCCACACTTCGGTCTTGTTACGAATTTGAATATCAAGCGGATCCATCCGGCGCGGGCTCACGCCCCGGGCAAGGCCGCCGTCCAGCTTGAAGTTGCTGTTGTGGCACGGGCAGAAAAAATCGTTGTTGCCCGGCCGGTAATCGATGAAGCAACCCAAGTGGGGGCAGACCGTGTGCAGCGCCTTAGGCAAGCCATCGACGAGCCGCAGGTACACCGCGCCAATGCTGACGTCGGTGAATCGGTTCCAAGCATCCACCTTGTCGGCCACGACGGTGAACTTGGCCGGTGTGCCGTCGGCCGGAATCGCGTCGATCGTGGTGACCTTGATGAAGCCGTCGTCGCCGGCGCCGCTGTCGCGCTTGGCCAAGGGGTTGAGATACGACCACATGCCGGCGCCAAACGGCACCACGCTGATTAACGTGCCGATGAACGCACACAGAAACTTGATGAAACCGCGCCGCTCCCCCGGCGTTTCGGGCTCGGGTGACGTTATCGGTTCCTCCGCTTGGCCAACAGAGTCGCCGACTCCGGCCTCGGATGATTCAACTTGATTTTCCACTCTTTTAGGAAAAGGTAACCCTTGGCCGTCTGTACTCCGAGAAAAAAATGCCCTGCCCACTGCGCCGACTGAATTGTCTCGACCCCACGGTACAGTTTTTCATTAAATCCCGGGCAGCCGTCTCCGCTTGGCCAATGGCACTCAGCACAATTCAAATACAACTCGCCGACCGCGAACACACGTTTACCTACCCGCAGGCCGAGGAGAAAATGATCCTGTCCGTGTTCGAGGGCGTGGACTATCCGCTGGCCAAGGCGCGCATCACGGTCGACTCGCCGACGATCATCGACATCGGCAGCAACTGCGGCGCAGCGGCGGTCTATTTCAAATCCCACCACCCCGGCGCGCGGGTCATTTGCTACGAGCCGTGCGCGGCAACACACGAGTTGCTCTTGACCAACGTCGGCCCGATCGACGGTATCGAGACGAACCCGTTCGGCATCTGGGACAGGGAAGGCACCTTCCGGCTGCACTACGGCCCGGAGCGACGAACAGGATCCTTCACCTTGAGCCAATGGGGGAAAGACTTCGGCGGCGAAGACATCGTCACAAAAAAACTCAGCGACGAACTCAAGCGACTGAAGCTCCCTTCGGTCGATCTGCTCAAGGTGGACGCCGAAACCGCCGAGCCGGCGATTCTCCACGAGGTGCTCACCGGCGCGCCGGACGTGCCCATCCGCAACATCTTCGTCGAGTATCACGGCATCTCCATCCGCAAATATCTCATCGAGGAACTTCGCCCAAAGTATGACGTCCATCTTTGTAGCGTCAGTTCCGACCGGCAGGGCA
>JABGZB010000404.1 GCA_018674955.1 Verrucomicrobiota bacterium
CGGCAACCGGCGGAGCCAAGCGCGAGCAGCGCGGCGGCGAACAGGCCAAGCGCTTGGCCAAACTGAAGTCGGAAAACCATCGGGCGGCGATTGAAGGCCAAGCCGCCTGGCCAGGCAATCGGAAACGAACAGGCGCAGACCGGGCGGCAGCCGCTTTCGATATGCCTCTTGACACGTTTATCTCGCACCGACAGACTTTTTGGACTTTCTTCAGTCACCTGACAATCAATCGCTTGCAACCTAAAAACCACATCAGCAAATAACCATCAAATAAGTAACATCATGAAATCCTCCTCTGTATCCCAGTGGGCAAGGCTTCTTGTCGCCGCCTTTTTCACGTTTTCATTGAACGGGTTCGCACAGGTTTTGTTTGAAGATGATTTTAACACGGACACTTCAGCCAACTGGGTCATCCTAAGCGGCACGAGCGCCGACGAGAATGACGCTGCTTACGATGCGGCGCTTGGGGATTACATCGTGGACTTCGCCTATGACTATAGTGCGAGTGGTATTCCACCGGCACCGAACAGCACGGACAAATCAACCAAGGGAGTCCGGATTTCGGTGAATAATACCGATAACACGGCGAGCAACGAAAGTATTGGCGTGAACCTGTTTGCTGCCGACAAAAATTTTAGCGGCAACTATGCGCTGCATGTGGACATGTGGATCAATTATAACGGCCCCGCCGGTGGCGGCACTGGCTCCACGGAGCACGCCATTTTCGGAATGAACCACTCAGGGGAAACTGTCGGCTGGACTACGCTGCCAACAGGCGACGGCATTTGGTACGGCGTGGATGGCGAGGGCGGCAGCTCGTCGGACTATTACAGCTTCGAAGCGGACGACTCAGAAACGGTCACCGCGTTGCCGCTGGAACTCTCCGGCCAGGTTGGCAAAAACCAAACGCATCCCGCGTTTCAGTTTCTCTTCCCTGCACCCGCCTTTGAGACGCAAGGCTCTCCGGGCAAGCACTGGGTTTCGATTGAAATCCGCCAGAAAGACGATGTTTTGTCGTGGGTAATGAACGGCATGGTGATCGCCTCACGCCCGGTGGCTGAAGAGTTTTACGGCGTTCGCACCGAGGGAACGGTCATGCTGGGCTACATGGATTTGTACAATTCCATCGCCAATCCGAAGGAGGATAACTTTGTTATTTACGACAACCTCCGGGTTGTGAATCTGGATGGAGAATCCGTCCTTCCCCTGCTGTACGTGGAGGCGACCGACGACAGCGCTACTGAATCTGGCGACGATCCTGCGGAGTTCACCCTCCACCGCTCCGGCGACGCAGCGAATGCGGTAACCGTCGATGTCACGATTGGTGGTACCGCCACCGAGGGGGCCGACTATTCTCTGGCAAGCAAGAGCATCACGATTCCTGCCGGTGCCGAGTCTGCCTCGTTTGCCGTCACGCCCATCGACGACAACCTGGGTGAGATGGATGAGACCATCACCGTCAGCCTGAAACTCAATCCAGAAGCTTACGAGATCAACCATGAATACACGGCCACTGCAGTACTGCTTGACGACGGCGACACGGCAACCGTCTCCATCACGGCAACCGACTCCCAAGCGTATGAACGGCACGAAGGCGACCTGATCAGCTACACGCTCACCCGAACCGGCGATGATAGTGAGGATTTGGCCGTCACAATCAAGGTGGGCGGAAGCGCCACGGAAGACACCGATTACGAGAGCGATTTCGCCAACGTGGAAATCTTCGCCTTCGAGGCTGAAGCCATTATCGAAGTGATCGTCCTCGACGACGCAGAAGTGGAGGGAGATGAAACCATCGAACTCACTGTGGTCGCAGGCGCAGGTTATGCTGTCGGCGATTCCGGCAGTGCCACGGCCACCATCCGGGATGACGACTACGCCAAGGAGGAAATCCTCTTCGCCGATGATTTCAGTGCCGATTCCAGTGCCGACTGGGATTTGCAGTTCGGCGCGATCAATGGGGTCGAGGATTACACCGCGACGTTCGCCGTGGATTATTCGGAACTGTCCATCCCGCCGGCGCCCCAGACCACCGATGAAAGCACCCTGGGATTGTATCTGCAGGTCAACAAAAATGACGAAACCCCCAACGGCGCAGCCGGTGTGAACGTCTTTCCCAAGGATCAGGTTTTCAGCGGAAATTACGCGGTTCGTTTCGACATGTTCCTGAGCGCAGGATCGGGCGCGGGCACAACCGAGCACGCGCTTTTCGGAGTCAACCATTCCGGCGACATCGTCTCCCGCAACGCAGCCACCGGCGATGGTGTCTGGTTTGGCGTGGTAACCGACGGCAGCAACAACCGCTCTTACGCAAGCTATGTCGGCGCAGATCTGAAGAATTCCTTGCCGGCCGCAGACTTCGCCACGCTGATCCCCAGCCCGCCGTACATTTCTGGCCTGTCGTTCAGTGGACCCGGTTCTCCCAGCAGCAATGGTAATCAGGCGGATCCTGTCTGGGCCGACGTCGAGATTCGCCATGTCGATGGATTGGTGACGATGAAAGTGAACCAAGTTCCGATTTTCACCGTCACGGATCGCGGCCCGTTTACCGAGGGAGTTTTCATGCTTGGCATGAATGATCAGTTTTCTTCCATCGGTTCGCCGGACACGTTTGTCATCTATGACAACGTCCGTGTGATTCCGCTGGAATCCGAAGGCGGTGTCACCGTTGTCAGCGTAAACGCCACCGACAGCGTAATGACCGAGGGGGACTCGGGCGACACCGGGGCGATCGTTGTCTCCCGCGAAGGCTCCACCGACGCTGCTCTGACGGTTCTATTGGAACTCTCCGGCGACGCGCAACTTGGCACCGACTACAGCGGAGTCGCGAGTGAGATCGTGTTGCCGGCCGGCAGCGCCGAGGTCTCCGTCGTTTTGACATCTATCGATGATGACGAAGTGGAAACGGCAGAAACCATCCGGATCGACATCGCGAAGAGTGACGCCTACTTCGTCGGTGCCGCAGCCTCAGCGGTCGTTGTGCTCAACGACAATGACAAGGAAGACACCGGCCCCGCGCCGGAACCGGAGGTGACCCTTTGGGGCGATGACTTGGATTCCGCAGACTCCACGGGTTGGATCGTCAACAAGTCAACCGACGACACCTCCGTGACGTTCGGCTACGACTACAGCGCCGACGGCATTCCGGCGGCTCCCAACTCCGACGGCTCCACGATCGGGGTGAAACTAGAGGCCAACGTCGCCGCCCCAACCGGTGCGGAAGCGATTAGCATCTCGCCGGCCGGTGCCAATTTCACTGGCGATTATCAGGTCAAGTTCGACATGTGGGTCAACGCCAATGGTCCCTTCCCGGGCGGCGGCGGCGGCTCCACCGAGTTTTTCACGGCCGGCGTCGGAACCACCGGCGACCACTTGCAATGGGCTTCCGATAACGCCGA
>JABGZB010000405.1 GCA_018674955.1 Verrucomicrobiota bacterium
GCCTCGCCGATGGGAGTGCCGCCTGGCTCGCGAAGAGTGAGAGTCTCGTGCCCTTCCTTGGTTAAGCGCTTGGCCAATCGCTCAATCTGAGTCGATTTACCGCAGCCCTCAATGCCTTCAAATGTGACAAACAAACTACTCATTTGAGGGCCGGCTTGTTCCTCTGGGTGATGGCACGGCGGGTTTTCAACTCGCGCGGGAAAATTCGGACCAAATAAGTGACAAGTGTCTTGATTTGCTTTTCATCAAGCGAACCTCCGTGCTCTTTGGCAAAGGCTGGCATCAACGTGTTCGGCTTGCTCTGGGCTGTCCACTGTTGCCAGTATTGCTTGTCCTTGCCGTTGACCAATGGGCGAAGATCCGGGACAAAGGGCGCCCGGTTTTTGGATTCGTGGCAGATGCCGCAGGCGGTTGCATAAAGCTGTTTGCCCAGTTTGCCGACGGTTGGCTTGACATGGCAGTCGGCACACTTGCCCTGAAAAATGGCCTGCCGGTTTTGTGCGGCGGCGCGGAGATTGGCGGCGCGTTCCTCCTTCGAGCGTTTCGTGAGTGTCTTGGAAGTGTTGCCGATGGTGACACGCGCCTTGAGCGGGATGATGCCTTTATCGGTTACAATGGTGATGGTCTTGGTGATGACACCGCTTTTACCGCGTATATCCATCGTAACAGGTATGCCTCCTTTTTGTCCTGCTGTGATGATCCAGGGTAGGTTGGGCAACCGCGCCACCGTACAACCGCAGGAGGAATCCGCTCGATTAATCCGAATCTGGCCGCCGGTTTTGTTTTGAAAACGAAACTCGAAGCCGATGTCCTGTTCACCCGGCTTCGCGTCGTGCGCCTTAGCCACGGCGTCCCACGTGAGGATATTCTCGATGGCCAGTTCGCGCCGCTCACTGTTCGGCAGGAATTTGACAGCCTCCGAGTGGCCGATGGCGGATTGGCACAGTGAACCAAGCATTAAGATCAGGATAGTTGGGTTAATTTTCATCGTTGTGCAGAGCGGCAAACGGAGTGGGAGTATCCAAGATTGGTGGGGCAAAAAGCAACCCCAGACTGTCGGTCGTCGGGTTCACGGGTAGGTTGGCCGTGTCATCTCGACGCATACCCAGCGGGCGTCGGGAAGAATGAATTTCTTGATCACAACCCGCACGGCGGTTGGCCTGAATTGCTCGAGAACCAGTTCGCAAATATCGTCTGCCAATGCTTCGATAAGCTTCCATCGGCGCGCTTGGCCAAGCGCCTTTACCGATTGGTAGACGGCGTGATAATCAATGGTCTCTGCCAAGTTGTCGTTGGCCCCGCTTGGGCCAAGGTCGAGGTTCATCCCGATGGTGATGAGCAGTCGCTGCGGTTCCGCCCGCTCCTCGTCCGGCACGCCAACGTGAAACCGAACCTCCAAGTCCTCGATGGTGATTTGGTCAGGCATCGGCGGGAATAGTGGAGTTGGCCATGACGGCGTCGAGTAGAAAACGAGTGGGCTGGTTCAGATTGAGTTGAAGCGCATCGGGCTCGCTTAACCAGCGAAAGGACTGCGCCTCCTCGTTGAGCGTCACGTCGGTTTCGCCGGTAACGCGGCAGGTGTAATTCAGTAGGATGAAATGCTCGCGCCGGTAAAACTCCGCCGAGTCGATGCAGTCTTGGGAAAGTACAAACTTGATGTCGGTGATCGTTAGTCCTGTTTCCTCGGTGATTTCGCGGCGGAGCGCGTCTACCGATGATTCGCCGTATTCGATTTTACCACCCGGGATGCCCCACTTGCCGTACCACTTGTTAGTGCAAACGATCAGCACTTGGCCAAGCGCATTGTAAATTAGCGCCCCAACGGTGGGGATGGGCCTGTGATTCGCGCTTGGCAGGGTCATGCCACCTCTCAGTAAAATATTTTTTAGCTCATCCAAGTTTGCGGTAATAATTGAGGGACAAGATTCGCGGAGTTGGTCGAGCGTGTTGTAGCCTGTGAGCAGTGCGCAGGAATGAACTCCGCCGTGGTGCGCCGTTTCAACGTCGTGCTGCATGTCGCCGATGTACAGCGTCTCGTCTTTCGACAGGTTGTTTGCCTCGATGATGGTATGAATTTTTTCCCGCTTGTCCCATACGCCGAGGTAGGTGCGCTCGAAGCAATCGCTCATCCCAGCGTTATCAGCCTGTTCGGTGAAGTACTCCGGCTTGACGGCGCTGAGGACAAAGCAGCGAAGCTTCTCGGATTTGCAGAAATCAAGAAACTCGTCGGCATGGGGCAGGGCAATCACCTCGCCGCAGACTTTCCCAAAGTAGCTGTGGAACCATTCCTCGAGTTGGTGGAGCGGGACGTCGGGGGTGAATCGATTGTAGAATCCCGTGAACGGCAGTTCGAACTCGGCGCGGAACTCAGCCAGCGTAAGCGTTGCGACGCCTGCCTGCTCGAGGATGTAGTTGGTGGCTTTGAAGACGCCCGGCAGGTCGTCCACGAGTGTGCCCGACCAATCAAAGATGATGTTCCGAATCATGCGCGCGCAGCGTAACCGAGATTGGTGCGGAGAGTAAGTTTTGTTTCCCGCGAGAAAACCGTTGCGGTCAAGGGGTGGGCGGTGGGACAACTGGCCCGTGTTGGAAGAAGAGAAAGCCAACGAACTGTTGCAACAGGGGATTGGATTGGCCAAGGCCGGGGCGGTTGATGAGGCGCTAAAATTATTTGGCGAGGCGCTTGATATTGTGCCCGGAAACCCGGTGGTGAATTACAATTTCGGCTTGGCCCAGCAGCAAACCGGGTCGATCGAGGCGGCTGTCATTGCCTATCAAGCCGCCATTGAAGTCTTGCCGGGATTCACAGAAGCGCAGATCAATTTGTCCTATGCGTTGAAGCTTTTAGGGCGTTTTTCAGAGGCACTGGAAGCTGCCGAGGGAGCGATACGATTGGATGCCAACGAGCCTTCCGCTTGGCTGGCAAAGGGCAACGCGTTGCGGAGCCTGCACGCGGTTGGCCAAGCGGCGGAGGCGTTTCAGACTGGCGTCGAGTTGGCACCAACCAATGGGGAGTTGAACCTAAGCTTGGCCAACACGAAACGGGAGCTTGGCCAAGTGTCGGAGGCGATCCAGTTGCTCCGCGAGGTGAGCGGCGAGCATCCCGAATTTGCTGAGGCGCAACGCGACTTGGCCCATGCTTTGTTGCTCAACGGCGAGTATCTTGAGGGATGGCGCACGAATCGTTGGCGCTGGGGCACGGGGTCGTTGCGAGGCGGGAAGCGTCACCAATCCATTGCGGAGTGGACGGGGCAACCGCTGACCGGGAAGCGGATTTTATTGTGGGACGAACAGGGTTTTGGGGATGCCATTCAATTCGTGCGCTTTGCTCCGTGGGTTACAGAGATGGGTGCGGAGGTGGTGCTCGAGGTTCAGCCCGAGTTGGTGCGTTTGTTTAAAACAGTGGAAGGTGTGTCCGCGGTTTTTGCTAGAGGCGGCACGCTCCCTCGCGTGGATTATCAAGCATCGCTGCTGGACTTGGGCGACGTGTTTTGCACTGACTTATCGGCCATACCTAACACGACGCCATACCTTCACGTTGAGCGAAGTGTGGAGAAATTCGAAGGCGATCGACCGAAGATCGGCTTGTGCTGGGCCGGCAACCCAAGTCACGACAACGACCGCAACCGGTCGATAGATCTCACATTGCTCGAGCCGTTGCTGGATTTGCAGGAAATCGATTTTTTTAGTTTGCAAGTTGGCTCGCGGGCGGGGGAGGCAGTCTCCGGGACGAAGTTGCGGAAATTGCCAGGTGAATTGCGCGACTTTCTCGATACCGGCCAGTTTGTCGTCGAGTTGGACGTTGTGATCACGGTCGATTCATCGATCGCACACTTGGCCGGCGCGCTTGGCCAAGCGGTGTGGGTGTTGCTTCCGTACGCGCCAGATTGGCGCTGGCTGCTCGGTCGGGAGGATTCTCCGTGGTATCCCGGCACCTCACTTTTTCGGCAAGGCCAACCCGGGGATTGGAGCGTTCCGGTAAAAGAAATCTCTAAAAAAATCGCCGAGAAGGTTGTAGGGAATTAAGCAACATGTTGACTTTCAGTTAGTTAGAGTGTTTTTTAGTAAATGGTTTTTTAGCTAAAGTTTTTCTAAGATATGTCGACATTATTCGCATGAGAGTGGCAGTGCCTACCGCCACTTTGGAGAACGGAGGACGCCTATAAAAAAGGTCTTCCACATACGGACGCTATAAAAACGACAAATGGATAAGTGCCATGATAATCAACACCAATGTTACAGCCCAAAGGGCTTCACGCCTATTAACTGAATCGTCACGGAAACTAGGTGAGTCACTGGCTCGCCTTTCTTCTGGTAGCAAACACATCAATATCTCGGATGATCCGGGAGGCTTGGGCGCAGCGCTCAAGTTGGATGCCCAAGTAAACCGGACTTCAGCAGCCCGAGATAATATAGGAAATGCAAATTCCTTTTCTTTGTCTCAGGATGGTTTTTTACAGAATGTGCAGACGGCGCTCGAGCGCATGAGTGAGTTGACTGTTGTCGCACAGGATGTGACAAAGTCAAACACGGATCGATCGAACTATGCCGTCGAGTTCAGCCAGTTGCAGAACTACATCAGCGACATTGGTACGAAAAAGTACAATGGTGCGACATTGTTCGCGAGCAGCGGACAGACGGTGACCATTGACAGTGATGCCTCCAAGTACACCATGAACGCAGTTGACTTGACGTCGAGCACGGTGACAACCGGCTTGGCGAATATTTACAACTCGTCATCGAGTAGCATCTATAGCACGACCAGTGCAGCAAGCGCCTTGAGCAACATTCAGACAGCCATCCAAAATTTGGCTGACATGCGTGCTAAGGCAGGCGCAAACATTCAACGGTTAAACATGACGGAGGAGCAGCTATCCATTACCATGGAGAATCTTGCAGCGGCAAGCAGCCGCATAAAGGATGTAAATGTTGCTGAGGAGAGCACGAACTTTGCTCGTCAAAACATTCTAGTTCAAACCGGCGCAGCCATGTTGGCTCAGGCGAATGTTCTTCCCCAGTCCGCGTTGCGGTTGCTGGGTTAAGGCTTGCTGTAACATTTGACTCTCCATCCATCGCAGGGCGGCTTCAATGCCGCCCTGTTTTTTTTGCCTTGGGAGGTAAAGTTAATCCCGATAGGACTTGAGCGC
>JABGZB010000406.1 GCA_018674955.1 Verrucomicrobiota bacterium
AATGGTGCGCACTGTTGGACTTGAACCAACGACTTCTACCGTGTGAAGGTAGCACTCTACCACTGAGTTAAGCGCGCATCAGCGTGGGGGAGACTGTACGGTTGTTTTGCCCGCTGACAAGTCCTTTCCCCTTTGCTTGGTTTAAAACGGCTTTGTGATTGTCACGCCGGGTTTCCCACTTGGCAGCTTTCAAAAAAACCGTGCTACGCTCCCCGTCGCTGAATTTCGCCAATTATTGGCAGCGGTTGTTTGCGGGGTTTTGGCACTCCGAAAACAACCAGCCACGGGAACACTCGCTGGCAAGTTTCCTTCCAGATCGCTGGCAGGCGCAGGAGGCGTTTCTTCAAGACCAAGGCAGAATCTCGAGCTTGGTTGAGCGAGCTTCGATGGTAGAGTCCGGTTGAACAGTTCTGGCAAACCCTCGCGCCAATAGTGGCGGTAGAGCATCTGTGCGTCCCTGTGGCCTATTGTTTAGCGGCAACAGTTAAAGCGCCTTGAAAACTGCGCTCAATGGGGTGACAGTTCCCTTACTATGAAATCACACCTCCTACTCACAACAATCGCAGCCGCGCTGCTGGTGGGGTGTGAGACTACGCAGCCGTCGTCTCCTGTTGAACCCGCCGAACCCGCCGAACCCGTTGCCAAAAAGCCAGCGCGGCAGTCGCCTCCATCTCAGTCGAGCTTAGCGACAACCTATCCAAGACCCGCTTTCGAGCCCATGAGTCTTGAGCAATACAAGGCAGCGCATCCTAATCTGCGCGGGCTTGCTTGCGGCATTGAGAAATTCTTTGATACTTACATTAATGTATTCGGTGTCACTATTGCGGCGATGCCAAAGACGCCCGTTCCCGAGATCATTCATGCGGCGAAGGTCTATGCCCAACTCATCGACAACGACGAAGACTTCATCCCGGACGACCGGAAAATTTTCGAATACCATCAGAAAGATTCCGAGGGACGGAATTACCTCATCGTCCTGGTCGATACCAAGGCACTGGATAACGCATGGATCGCCTTCAAGCCCGGCCAGTCCTTCTGGGTTTCGGCACAGGCGCTTCGCCCGGGGCACTCCGGCGTCGGGCACTCGCGGGACGGCGAAATGGACATAGCGGTCGAAGAATTGTTCCACAAGTATGGCAAAGCGTTCCAGAGTGTTTACCCGAAGGATTTTGGTCTACCAGACGAGGAAGCCGGTGATACGTGGTCGTCAACCTTGTCGGATGCAATGGATCGAGCACGCGGTATCGACCGGACGGTGAAGCCTGTCGATGGCAGATGGGTCTATCCCGAAGGCGCTTGGTATAGGTACAACGCGATGTCATGCGGTTGGGGATGCCAACTGGATGAGTACCTGTGGCACGTCTGGGCCACAAACATCGGTTACAATGAGATGCTCACAAGGCAACCTGAGGCACCCAAAGAGGAGGCTAACCCCCGAGGCTGGTGCGAGAACCTTCACTCGGAATGGAAGCCATGCACCAGGCAGGAACTCAAGGAGATGGATTTTGCTGCCTATCACTTAATCAACAACAAAAACTATCAACTGCCCACCAGGATCCCCTTCGGCGAGTATGGTGGCAACCAAGTAGAATACCACGGTTACGAAATGGACGTGCAACCCAATAATAAGGGACAGCGTTTCACTATCAACCGGAACTTCAATCCGAGGCTGACCATAAAGCGCGGAAATACCTATTACTTCGATCAATCCCTGAAAACCAATGCTGGCTTTCCACTCAGGTTTTCCTCGTCCAAGGACGGCGCCCATCGTGGAGGCGAAGAGTATCGAGAAGGCGTGGCGATCAAAGGTGTGCCCGGAAAGCGAGGTTCCTATGTCAGGATCACCGTGGCCGACAACACGCCCGATCAACTTTATCTGTATTGTCCCGATCAACTCGGCATGGCCGGTAAGATCATTCTTGTGATCGAGGACTGATCTGAGAGGTTATGGCTCAAGAAAAACAATGCTTATGCCCATAAAACCAAGAAACCTTATAGGGTTTTTCTTTGGCATACCGTTTATATGGATTGGGTGTGACCATTTTATCCGACCCGAAATATTTGATCCAATTGTTCCGAATTATTTGGGGTTTCCACGTTTTTGGACACTAGCCAGCGGAGTGATTGAGATTCTTCTTGGGCTAGGAATCATGCTGCCTCCTAGCCGTCGATTGACAGCACGTTTTTTAACGTTTTTTTTAGTGTGTGTTTATTTAGCTAATTTAAACATGTGGTTAAACGACATACCCTTTAATGCTATAGTACTTAGTCAAAACGGTCACGTTACCAGGCTCGTTGTTCAGTTAGTGCTAATTTGCATAGGTCTTTGGCTTGCTGAGTTAATAGGAGGAAATACCAGTAGAGAATTAAAAGCTGTAGGCAAATGAAACAGCTCCTACTTACAACAATCGCATCAGGGTTGTTGTTCGGGGGCAACAGTTCAAATGGGTCTTTTTTGACCGCTTGACGGTGAACCGGCATTGGCTACTCATTGGGTTGTTATGAAAAGATTTGTGTTCTTGGTAATATGCATTGCTGTCAGGGCAATTCTGTCAGGGTGTACTAGTTTCCGTGAAGCGTGGAATGAAACAAACGGATATTCATCGGGAAACAGTGTGTCAGATCACTTCGGCAATGACGTCTGGCCTGTTGGCGAAGGATGGGACTAATCACGGCACACTTGTGTGGCACTACCAGCACCGCTAATCAACTGACTCGCTCGGCTTCAGCAGAAGGGAAATGACATTTATAAAAAACCCGTCAAGCACAAATTATGCATCTGGTTTTGGCGATTGTCTGTACCAAGAAAATGTCAGCGAATGGCAGCGAGTTTCGATTTGGGGCAATTCCAGAATCGCCCTAACTTACTGGAAATGAACTAATGAGCTTGGGTGACCAACATCTTTTAGGGTAGCCGTGTGAAGGTAGCACTCTACCACTGAGTTAAGCGCGCATCGGCGCGGGGGAGACTGTACGGTTGTTTTGCCCGCTGACAGGTCCTTTCCCGTTGGCCAAGCGGAGAACCGCGAATTAACGCCAAGGCAGGCGAATGGATTCCTTCTCCCTCAGGGGGAGAAGGTGGCCGCAGGCCGGATGAGGGTGAAAATGAACATCCGGCTTGGCAGTGGCAGATCTCCAGAGCGTTGTGAGCGCCCACTTGGGGCTGCACCGACTAATGGTTGGCTTTTGGCCTTGGGTAAAGGTATCATTCGCCCATGCACACCTTGGCCAAGAGCGTTATTGTTTCGGTTTCACTGCTCGGTGGCTGGCTATCGCTTGGCCAGGCGGCGGAGCGACCGAACATTCTTTTTGCCATTGCAGATGACTGGTCGTTCGGCCACGCCGGTGCGTACGGCTGCGACTGGGTGCGCACGCCGGCATTCGATCGCGTGGCCGGTGAGGGGATTTTATTTCGCCGCGCCTACACGCCCAACGCCAAGTGCGCCCCGTCGCGGGCGATCATCCTGACCGGGCGCAACTCGTGGCAGCTTGAGCAGGCGGGAAACCACATGACGTTTTTCCCAGCCAAGTTCGGCAGTTGGATGGAGTTGCTCGAGGCCAACGGGTACTCGACCGGCTACACCGGCAAGGGCTGGGGGCCGGGCTTCGCCAACGACGCCAACGACAAGCCGCGAAAGATCACCGGCCAGGCCTGGCAAAAACAGAAAGCCAAGCCGCCGGCCCGCGCGATTTCGAACAACGACTACGCCGGCAACTTCGCCGAGTTTCTCGCCGGGGCGAACTCGGCCAAGGGCAGGCCTTGGGCATTTTGGTACGGGGCCACCGAGCCGCATCGCGGCTACGAGGCTGGTGTCGGTCGGCGCATGGGCAAAAAGCTCTCGGACATCGACCGCGTGCCGACGTACTGGCCGGACAACGATGTGATCCGCAACGACATGCTCGACTACTCGATCGAGGTGGAGCATTTCGATAATCACTTGGGCAAAATTCTCGCCGCGCTGGAGGCAGTCGGTCAACTGGACAACACGCTGATCGTGGCGACGTCCGATCACGGCATGCCGTTCCCGCGGGTCAAAGGGCAGGCGTACGAGGCATCGAACCACATCCCGCTGGCGATTCGCTGGCCGAAGGGCATCAACGGCAGCGCCCGGGTGGTGGCCGACTACGTGAGTTTCGCCGACATCGCGCCGACGTTTCTCGAGGCAGGCGGGGTGGCCAAGCTGGCGCCGATCATGCAGCCGTTGAGTGGCCGGAGTCTGTTCGACATCTTTCGCTCACCCAAGTCCGGCCAGGTGACTGCCAGCCGCGACCACGTGCTGATAGGCAAGGAGCGCCACGACATCGGCCGGCCGAACAACTGGGGCTACCCGATCCGCGGCATCGTGAAAGACGACCAGTTGTACCTGCACAACTTCAAGATCGACCGCTGGCCCGGCGGCAACCCGGAGACCGGCTACCTGAACTGCGACGGCAGCCCGACCAAGTCGCTGATCCTCACACAGCGCCGTGAGGGAATGTACCATTATTGGAACCTGAACTTCGGCAAACGGTCGCAGGAGGAATTGTTCGAACTGAAGGGCGACGCCGACTGCGTGAAGAACCTGGCCAAGTCGAAGCCGCATGCCGAGTTGAAGGCGGCGCTCAAGGAGCAGCTCTTCGCCGAACTGCGCGAACAGGGAGACCCGAGGATGTTCGGCAAGGGCGATGTGTTCGACAACTACCCGTACTCGGGCGAGTCGACCGATAATTTCTACAGACATTACATGGGCGGGGAGAAGGTGCGGGCCGGCTGGGTGCGCCCCACCGACTTCGAAAAGGAGAAACTCGACTAGTCGCTTGGCCAAGTGAGTGCACACCAATCGCAGCCGGTGTTTCCGCCAACCGATCCCACGCCGATCTTTGAGTTGTTCCGCGGCGGTTACGGCACCGAGTTACTGGTCGCGTCCTCGGCGCACTTCAATGTCTTTGGCCGCCTGGCCAACGAGCCCCAAACCGAAACTGCGCTTGCCCAGGCGCTTGGCCTGGAGCGGCGGCCCAGCGTGGTGCTATTCACCGCGCTCCGGGCGATGGAACTAATACGCGTGAATGCTGTCGGCAAACTGGAGTTGACTGATTTGGCGCGAAACCACCTGTTGCCGGACGGCGCGTTTTTCATGGGGGACTATCTCGGTCTGGGCTCGGCGTCATCGGGAGTTGTCAATATGGTGAAGTTGCTTCGGAGCAATCGTCCGCTTGGCTCGGATAACGACGACGGTGTGGCGTTTATTTATCGCGAAGGCAAACGTTCGGCAATGGAGAGCGAGGAGCTTGCGCGGCACTTTACGTTGTCGCTCTGCGGTCGCGCGAAGAATGTTGCGCCATATCTGGCCAAGGTCGTGCCGATGGGTGGGGTGACGACGCTGCTCGACGTCGGCGGCGGAACTGGCCTGTATAGCTACTCGTTGCTGCAGGCGAACCCGACCCTGCGCGCGGTGATTGTTGA
>JABGZB010000407.1 GCA_018674955.1 Verrucomicrobiota bacterium
ATCGGCGTCGGCACGGGCTACTTCGCGCGGCGGATCGCGCGCGTCATCGGGCCGAAGGGCACAGTGTACGGGGTGGACATCCAGCCGGAGATGCTCGAGTTGCTGGCAAAGAATCTCGGCAAGCTCGGCATCAAGAATGTGAAGGGCGTGCTCGGCACGATCAAAAACCCAAACCTGCCCGCGAACAGCATCGACCTCGCGCTGATGGTCGATGTGTACCACGAGTTTTCACACCCGCACGAGATGCTGCAGAACCTCTGCCACGCGCTGAAGCCGGGAGGGCGGATCGCGTTCGTCGAGTATCGGATGGAGGATCCCAACGTGCCGATCAAGCTGCTGCACAAAATGTCGCAACTGCAGGTGATGAAAGAGGCCACGCCGCACCCGCTCGAGTGGGTGGAGACAATCTCCGTACTCCCCCGCCAACACGTCATAGTCTTCAAAAAAACCGGAGCAACACCGGCAGCAAAATAGACAGTTAAACAAAACGCTGACCCGTTTTCGTCACCTCCGATTGGACGAGCGTTTCCAATAACTCGAAAACCGGTTTTTGCTGACCGGGCAAAACCAAGCCGGGGGCAATCTCGGCGAGTGGGGCCAAGACGAAGGCGCGTTCGTGGGCACGCGGATGCGGCAAAACCAATGTCGGCGTAGTGCGTGTCTCGGTGCCGAAGGCGATCAGGTCGAGGTCGATGGCGCGTGGCGCGTTGGCCAATCCGGAGCGCGTGCGGCCCAACCGGGCCTCGAGTGCCAGCAATGCGTCGAGCAACGACTCTGGCGTGGTGCCGGGCGTTGGCTGCAGGCCAAGCGCAGCGTTGAGGAACGGCGGCGAGCCCGGCGGGCAATCGACCGGCGCGGTCCGCCAAAGCGACGAGCCAAACAGCTTGGCGGACGACCATCCGGCGATTGAGTTGGCTGCCTCTCGCAATGTCCCGGCGGCGGCGCCGAGGTTGGCCCCCAGTGCCACATAGGCCATTAGCGGTTCGTCATTCACGCGCTTGGTTTTGCCGTGCCCCACCCTCCGGCGCAATCTGAATCCGACACGGGCGTTGACACTTGGCCCTGACCGCATAGCGTCTTGCGCCGTGAGTGTACGGGTAAAAATTTGCGGCATCACGTCGACCGACGATGCGCGGGCGGCGGTCGGGGCGGGCGCGGACGCGCTGGGCTTCATGTTTTATGAGCCGAGCCCGCGCTGCATCACGCCAGGGCGGGCGGCGGCGATCATTGCCGAACTGCCGACGCACGTGGCCAAGGTCGGCGTGTTCGTCGATGCCGACGAGGCGACGGTGCGCGCCGCCGCCGCCACGGCCGGGCTGGACACGCTGCAATTCCACGGCAACGAGTCGCCGGGGTATTGTGCGCGATTCGAACTGCGGACGATCAAGGCATTCCGCGTGAAGGACAGCGAGTCGCTTGGCCAACTGCCGGATTACGAGACCGACGCGTGGCTGCTGGACAGTTACGTGAAGGGTGTGCCGGGCGGCACCGGAGAACGGTTCAACTGGGACCTGGCCGTGGAGGCCAGCCGGCTGGGCCGCCCGATCCTGCTCGCTGGCGGGTTGACGCCGGCGAACGCCGGCGAAGCGGTTGGCCAGGTTGCGCCGTTCGGGCTCGACGTGTCGAGTAGCGTCGAGGCGGCTCCCGGCCGGAAGGATGCCGCGAAGGTCGCCGCATTCATCGCCAGCGCCAAGGGCAGTTCGGCGGGCATTGGACTCTGGGCCTAGTGTTGAGTTTTTGCGGTGATTCGGTAACTTTGCCGCCTCCCGGCACGTAATGTATTGCGCCTTGTACAGGCGCAACCCATCACTGAACATGATCCTGACTTTCTTCAAGAGCGCGACCGTCGGCTTGGCTGCATTCGTGTTGGCCGCCACCGGCTTGGCTGCGGACAAAAAACTGACGCTCGGTGAACTGTTCCCGGCCGACCGCGTGCTCGAGGTGCAAATCACCGTTGCCGAAAAGGACTGGGACAAGATACGCCAGCAGT
This sequence comes from Verrucomicrobiota bacterium, assembly GCA_018674955.1. GTDB lineage: Bacteria > Verrucomicrobiota > Verrucomicrobiia > Limisphaerales > UBA1096 > UBA1096. The sequence goes on from JABGZB010000407.1 coordinate 1,991, forward strand.
CGCGAAACTTCGTCTCGGCGCTGCACGAGAGACGGAAAGTAAAGCCGATCGACGGCCCGTACGAATACGTGAATGCCGACGTGACGATTGACGGCGTGAAGTTTGAGAAGGTCGGCCTGCGCAAGAAGGGGTTCATCGGCTCGCAGAGCAGCAGCCGGCCGTCGCTCAAGATCAAGCTCAACCACACCAACAAGGAGCAGGCCATCGGCGGGCTGACCAACCTTACGATGAACAACAACAAGCAGGACGGCAGCATCGTCAGCCAATACATGGGGTATGCGATTTTCAACGCCGCCGGCTCAACAGCGCCGCGCTGCGCCTTTGCCAAAGTGACGGTCAACGGCAAAAACCTCGGCATTTACTCGCATGTGGAGTCGGTGCGCAAGCCGCTGCTGGCGCGCGGGTTCGGCAACGATGCCGGCACGCTTTACGAGGGGACGGTGGTGGATTTTTACGAGGACTGGGAAGGCAGCCTCGAGCACAAACGCGGCGACGACAAACTGGGTCGCGAAAAAATCCGGCAACTAACCCAGCTGCTCGAGAGCGATGACGTGAGCGAGGAAGCCATCGGCAGACTCGTCGATCTCGATTCGTTTTACCGGTACTGGGCCATCGAAGGGCTGCTTGGTTTTTGGGACGGCTACTCCGGCAACGCGAACAACTTTTTCATTTATCTCAACCCGAAGACGGATCGGTTCCACTTCATGCCGTGGGGAGCGGACGCGCTGTTCCGCAAGCGCGGCATGCTCAACTTCAATTTTCGCGCGCCGATCTCGGTGAAGACCAAGGGCCGGGTCGCCCACTTTCTTTACCAGACCGAAAACGGCCGAGAACGCTACCGCAAGGCTCTGCACGGCTTGCTCAAGGAATATTGGGTCGAGGACAAGCTGCTCGCCGAATGCGACCGCATCGAGGCCCTGCTCAAGCCGCACTTGAGCCGTGAGCAGTACCGCTTCAGCCGGTCGCTTAATGGCACGCGCGATTTCATTGAGGCACGCCGCGGGGACTTGATAAAGGAAACCAAAGAAGGCATGCCGGAGTGGCGCAAGGAACCCAAGGCGCCGCCCGTCATCGCCGCCATCGGCAAAATCAAGGCCAAGTTCGCCGCCACGTGGATGGAGGATTCGCCGCGCGAACGCACCAACATTGGCAAGGTGGAAATCAGCCTGACCATGAATGGCAAGGAGGTAGCGATGAAGGACGCCGGCGTGCATGCGTCGTGGACAGGCGGCTTCGGCCGGAGCAGCAAGCCGTCAGTGCTCATCGTGGCGAGGCGGGCCGACAACGACAAACAGGTGTCGTTCGATCTCGGAATGGAGGAGGACGCCTTTCGTGCCGGAGACGACATTCAATCCGGCGGCGTGCTGAAAGAGGGTCGCAGCTTTTCGTTTGGCCCGCTTGGCATGCAATTCATCGGCGGCAAAACCCAGCTTAGTGCCGCCGGCATGCGTGAAGGTGACAAGGTTGAAGGTGAGTTCGAGGGTGAAGTAATGAAACTCATCGGGATGGGCCGCTGAAACGACCGCCCGCCGTCGCCTGAAAACCTGCCGGGATTGAGCGGGTCCGATTTCCTCTATTCCGCTTGGCCAAGCGCGTTTAATTGCCCGCCAGAATCTTGCGGACGATTTCCTCGCCGATCGCCAGCGATGCGGTCGCCGCCGGGCTGGGGGCGTTGAGCACATGCAGCGCCGCCGGTCGCTGAATCAGGCAAAAATCCTGTATCAAGTCGCCCTCCCGCGCCATCGCCTGTGCGCGCACACCCGCACCGCCCGGATCAATATCGGTTACACGGATGTTCGGTACGAGCTTTTGCAGCGCCTTGCAGAAGCGCCGTTTGCTGAACGACTGCCACAACTCAAGCGCGGTCATCCTCGGGTATTTCGCGACGAAACGCCACAGGCCGGGATAAGTCACCGCATCCCACAGGTCACGCACGTTGACGTCTGTCTTGCGATAACCTTCGCGGGCAAAAGCGAGCACGGCGTTCGGGCCGGCCTCGATGCCGCCGTGAATCAACCGCGTGAAGTGCACACCCAAAAACGGGAACTGCGGATCTGGCACGGGATAAATCAAGTGGCGCACCAACCCTTCGCTCCCCTCAACCAGTTTATAGTACTCGCCACGGAACGGAACGATTCGGGTCTCGCGTTTCTCGCCAGCCAACCCGGCGACACGGTCGCAATGCAGCCCGGCGCAGTTCACGAGGTACCTGCCGGCGAACTCACCCTTGGGCGTCGTCGCGATCCACTCGTCACCGCGCTGCTCGAGCCGCGTAACGCGAGCGCCGGTTTGCACGTCGCCGCCGTTGGCCGTGATGCGTCGTTTGAGTTCGCGGCAGACCGCCGGGTAATCGACGATGCCCTCCTGCGGCACTCGCAATGCCGCGATGCCACCGACGTTCGACTCGCGCTCGAGCATTGCCTCGCGCCCAAGAAACTCGATGCCTTCAAGTCCGTTTTGCCGGCCGCGCTCCTCGAGTTTGTGCAGTCGCTCCAGCTCGGTGTCGTTGCACGCCACAACCAGTTTACCGCAGACCTCGTGAGCGATGTCGGCCTCGCGGCAAAACTCGACCATCTGCCGGATGCCCCGCACTGCTAGGATGGCCTTGGTCGAGCCCGGCTTGTAATAGAGGCCGCAATGCAGCACGCCGCTGTTGTGGCCACTTTGGTGGCTGCCAACTTCCGGTTCCTTTTCCAGTAGGCAAACGCGACTCCCCGGCTGCATAGTTTGCAACCGCCAAGCCGTCGCCAGGCCGACAACGCCTCCGCCGATGACAAGGTAGTCTGTTTTCATCCGTGCACCCAACCGCGATCAACGAGTATCTCCTGCCCGGTCACCGCGCAGCTGGCATCGCTCGCGAGGAACAAGGCCACGTCGGCGACTTCATCCGGCTGATTGAGATCCGGGATGCATTGTTCCCTACGAATTTGCCGCTTGACCGCCGGGGTGACATGATCGCTGAGTTGCCGCTCGGTCATGATCCACCCCGGCGAAATGGTGTTCACGCGAATCCGCCGCGGCCCTAGCTCACGGGCCAGTGATCGCGTCAAACCGATCGCCGCGGCCTTGGTCGCGACATAGGCGCTCATATTCACAGGCGCGGTATAAAACGTGATCGACGAAAAGTTGACGATCGACGCCCCCTTGGCCAAGTGTGGCGACGCCTCGCGGCAGGCTATAAAATAGGCCCGAATATTGCCGGCGATGAGATCATCCCACACCTTCGCAGTGACGTCCTCAAGGGCGATGCGCGGGTCGCGCGCGGCGTTGTTAATGAGCACGTGAATGTCGCCATGCCGCTTGGCCAAATGTGCCACCCAGCGCTTGATGGCAGCCTCGCGACAGAGGTTAACCTTGGAAAATTCAGCCCGGTCGCCCAGGCGCTTGGCCAGGCGCACACCGGCCCTGTCATCCAAGTCACAGAAACAAACCACGGCTCCCTGGGCGTGAAACGCCTCGACCATCGCCTGGCCAATGCCATTAGCCCCACCGGTTATGAGCACCAGGCGACCGGCGAGCTCGTCGTACGTTGCCATCGCAAAAAACTAAAGTGCCGGGGCGACAGAAGCCTTCATTTTGTCGAGCCCGATCCTGGCGGCCTCGAGCGCGTCCATCGCCCAGTATTCGCGATTGAACAACTCGAGTGACAGCACTGGCGTCGCGCCGACCTGCAGAAAGCCCCTCGTGATGTCGGCGATCGGCGCAATGCCATCGCCGGGGAACACACGGTGCTGGTCACCGATCTTCTCCAGCGGCGGGTCGGCAGGATAGTCGTTCCAGTGAAAATGCTGCAACGCCTGCGGGCCGAGCATTTTCAGCCCGGCGAAATCGGAGCCGCCCTTGTAAGTGTGATAAACATCACCCAGAAAACAGGCGCTCGGGTGGCCGGCCTCAATCGCGATGTAAATGGCTGTACTCACGCGGCCAATGGATGGGTTGCCGCCCCACATCTCGATCTGCGGCACAACACCAATCTCGTCGCCGATCTCGAGTAGCGCACGATACCGCTTGGCCGCCGCCATCGGGTCGACCGTGCCACGGGCACCGGCCGGCGGCGCGGCGATGCGCTTGGCGCCGAGTTGGGCGAGCAGATCCATGTCACGCCGGGCGTCCTCGAGACCCTTGGCTCGCTGCGCGTCGTCATCGACAATCCAACGCGCAAAGCCAATCGCACTCTCGACAGTCAGCCCGTGATCCTCAATGCGCTTGCGCAAATCCTTCAGCGAGCCGCCGTTTTTCTTATAGTCATTGAGCTTACCCAACCACGGCTCAATGGCGTCGTAGCCCGCCTTGCCAGCAACATCGACCTCCCCGGTGACGGACAATTCCTGCCCGCGAATCGTGCTCATGTTCAGGCAGTACCGGAACGGATCACTGCCACTTTTCTTATTGGGCTTAGCCTGCGTCGTAGCGCTGGCAGCCAACAGGCCAGCGGTAGCAATGCCGGTAGTCTTCAATAAATTGCGTCGACTCATGGGATTTTGGGTTATATTGGGCATGTTTGATTCGTGAGTGGTTCGTCAAGTTTTCAGGCGGATTGTTGAAGCGAACCAGAGTCGTAGGCGAGTTTATTTTTGCACCAAGTGCGGCGCTTTGTCGTCGCCGTTGGTCAACCGATTGAGAGTGTAGCAAACCAACCCATTTACGAGTAACGAACCATCGGCGGCGGCGATGTTGTTCAGGTCGAGTTGATAAACATAGCCGGGGTTCAGCTTGGCCAAGCTCACGATAACGGTTCGCCCGTCCCGAAGTAGTTGAACCCCGGTCACCGGCACCGGTTCCCGGCCGTGCTGTGGCGAACCGTAGTCCTTTCGATACGCGTAGTAATAGCGCTGGATGGCGAAGGTCTCCGGCTTGGCCAAGCCGTTGGCCAAAGGCTTGGTGAACTGGAGGGCAAAGCCCGAGTCGGTTAGTTTCATCGACTCGACTTCCATCGGCGTTTTTCCATTCCACTTGATTCGCTGCACACCTTGGCCGCCGACCCACGAGAGGTGTGTTTTGCCCAGCCACATACTGCCGTCTTTGCCAAAAACAAACCGATGGTTACCTTTACCCAAACCCAAGCCTGCGCCGTCGTAAAACGGCACGCACGCGCCCTGCCATTCCCCGGCGACCTTGTCCAACATCACGCGCACGATCCGCGCCCGGTTCATTTCGCCGACGAACAGTTGAGCGGCGAACGGGCCAAACTTGCCGCCGGAAGAATCGGGGATCGGCTGGGTCGGGCTGTTGGCCATCAACCCATGAGGGAAAAGCACCGTGGCGTAGGTGCGTTTGGCATCAAATTCGCCTGAAGCAACCTTCAGCGGGTTGCGCCCCTTTTTCCATTCACTCGTCCATGCCAAACTCGCCGGGTGTCCGTAAAATTTCCCGCGCTGCACGTGAAACAGTTTGCTCGTGCCCAGCCAGTCGCCCTGATTGTCGGTCACAAACAACCGCCCATCGAGGTCGAAGCCCAACCCGTTGGGTGAGCGAAAACCGGGCGCAAACGGCGTCATTTCGCCCTCTGGGGTGATCTTCAACACCCAGCCGCGGTACGGCGTGGCCGCGTACATTCGGCCGGACGCCCTCCCGTAGCTGCTGGCCTTGAATCCTTCGCGCGACAGTCCGTAGTGGCGAAACTCCCCCCGCAACTCCGGCCGGATGCTCGCTCCACTAGAGGCCAAATTCAGACCGACGTACAAGTTGCCGCGCGCATCCCGCGCGGGCCCAAAGGCGAACTCGTGGTAATTACCGGTCATGCCAAAATCGTCGCACACCGTTTTGTACTGATCCGCCTCGCCGTCGCCGTCGGTGTCAGTGATGCGCGTCAACTCCGACCGCTGCATGACGACGACTTCACGGTCGTTTATCGCCACGATGCCAAGCGGCTCCTGCAGTCCATCGGCGAATAATCTCCACTCGCCCTTGCCGGGATCGTACGTGTACACCTCGCCACGGTGAAAACAGGCAACCAAGCGCCCGTTGGGCATGAAGTCCAGCCCACCGACCTGCGGATCGAGCCCCTTGGGCGTGGCGATGTTTTCTAGCGAGTAGTAGTCGCCGATGCCCGCCGCACGCATGGAAACAGCCGCAACCAAACCAGCAATTGTCAGTATTCGTCCTGTAATTCTCATCGTGACTTACTTGATCAACCCGATGAAAACGGTAAACGCCCTGGCCTCTTCTGCGGACAACGTCAGCAGGTTATTCTCGAGTTTACCCGCGCTGTGCTCAAAAGCCACCCGGCTCGTCGGGCCGACCGGAAGCGAGACCGGCTGCGTGTTGTTCGGGATTCGAAATGAACGTTGAATCCCAATGATCGAATGAAGTGGAGTGATCAATTCATACACATCCGTGTCGTTGACGCGGAAATGGAACTCCGGCTGGCCATCGACTTTTTTGTAGCCCAAAAACTCCGGCTCGGAATCACCGCCACCCACCCGGATCGTGCCGGGCATTTCTGACTCCCAATACTTCGTGCCCAAGACCCCGGCCAAGCCGTTGCCGTTGCCTCGCCACACCGGCGACGGATCGACAAACCCACCGTACCACGCGTATCGCAACCGGCACTGCCCGGCGTCCCAGCAGTAATTCTGCCCGTGTTTCAGCCCCACAGCGATCGCTGCCGGGGAAGCGTCCGGCATGAAAATGCGATACATCAGCGGACGTTTATGTCCCCAGGCGTGAAATTGTTTTTGAGCCGCTTTCCCCTGCCGGGCCAGTTCGGGTACATGTTGATCCGTGGCCAATTCCGGCATCGATACACCGACGTACATCGCACCGTACATCAGGAAGCCGTGCCCGGGGTACGTGCAGACATACGGATAAATTCCCGGTTCCACCGGCGCAGTGAACTGCAGCACATGCTGCTCTCCCGGCGGCAGCACCGGCGTCGACCACAAAACCGAAGCATGATCGGGCACCCAGTTTTTCGCCTCACCATCAACGCCCAGAGCGAGCGCGGCGGTGGCCACAGCTTGCCGCTGGCCGGGCTTTGTGAAGACGAAGTTGTGCGCCATGTCGTCGTCGTTGATGAGTTTCATTAGGATTGCCTGGCCCGGCTTGGCAGTAAATCGGACGACGTCGTATTGCAACCCGGACCGCGCGGTGATGTCCACCTCAACCCGATCGTCGTTGGGATCTTGGCCAAGCGCCGGAGCAATCACCAATCCAAACAGTCCAAGCTGAACAAACAGTCCGATAACAAATCTTATTTTAAAAACAGGAACCCCCATTGATCGCGAAAGAAGATAGCCAAGCACCGCCACTTGTCGATGATGTTCGCACCCGCAACTCAGTCCAAATTCAACAACGACAGATTGCCGTCAGCCCCGAACTTCATCGGCTCCGCTTGGCCAAGCGACTCCAACGCAGGATGCGACGCCACCTTGGCGGCCAATGCGGCCGAGACATCGAGCGTGCCAAGCGAAAGAGTATCGCGGATGTGCACCACCCGTGCCTTGGCCGGATCGGAATCGGGCAGCGACGCCAGCATGGCGCGGATCGCCTCGGCGTCGGTCGCAAAATCCATCGGCAACTTGGCACACTGGACAGCACGCGACGTGAGCACGTTGGTGCGCAGCGCGGCGGCGTCCACCTCGGCAACCAGCCGCTTGGTCGTCGCCTCAGCCAAGCCGATGCCGATGGCGTTGCCATGTGTCTCCGGCGTCAGGCCGCGTACGAAAATCCGCCAGATGAACGGCTTGGCCAACGCGTCCCCCGGCATGAGATTATAGCCGTGCACGCCGCGGCCGATCGTGTTGGTGTCCATGCCGGTGCCGCTGATATTTTTGCCTATTTGATCGACGATCAGCAGGTCGATTTCGTCGAACGGCAGCGCCGGCATCATCGTCGCCGCCTCGGCGCAAAGCTCCGGCTCTCGACCGGGAATCGTGTCAGCCGAAAGCACCTCGACACAGGCCGTGTCATGCATCGCATTCTCGACAATGGCCACGCCGCCAAGGATCGGTGCCCGCCCAAAAACCACCTTGGCCAGGCGCATCAACGCCGCCTCGTAGCCGAGCGTGAGCGCGGCCGCATGGTACGCGGAGGCACCAGCGTGTTTACCTAGACCGACGACGAGCATCTTCGTGAGCCCGCTGCCCATCGGCCCATCAAAGTCGGTGTGCGGCTTGACGCGGTTGATCACGATGACCCCATCCGCTGCCAACGCCTCGCGGCTCCACGGCACGTCCTGTCCGCCCTTCACTTGGCCAAGCGCATCAACGCGGCCTCGTAGCCGAGCGTGAGCGCGGCCGCATGGTACGCCGAGGCACCGGC
>JABGZB010000408.1 GCA_018674955.1 Verrucomicrobiota bacterium
CGAAGAAGGTGGCAAAGAATCACACCGAAAGTTTACACATCGGCATTATTCTGAGGCAGTGACAATCAGTGGACGTGAAGGCCATGACGCCAAGCTCTATCAGGAAAAATAGACCAAGCGTGCCATTGAAAAATCGGAACCATGAAAACAAGTGATCGATATCACAAATGGGTGGAATGGAACGAAGAAGATTCCACTTATACCGCCCAACACCCGGATCTCATAACGGGCATCCACGGTGATGATTCTGTAAAATTATCCGCCAAATTAGAGCAAACACTGGAAGACGTTATCGCTCATTTCAAAGAAGAAAACCGTCCCTTACCGACTCCTCGAACACGACCCATGCAAGAGGTCGCTTAACCTCACTAACCCACAACTCAATCAGCACATAGTGGGGATAATCACGTCCCCGCTCACACCTCCACCAACGCGCAGGGGTGGGTGAACAGAAGGCTGCAACGGATGGCTGACTCGGTCAACCCGGTAAGTTTGGCCAAGGCCTGGCGATAGGTTACCATTTGTGGCGCGTACTTTTCAGCAGCCTGTTCCAGCGAAGACTTATCCCCCACCCGATCGCTTTTGAAGTCGATGATCTCTGCCCGATCGGCGAACACATGCACCCGGTCAAACACGCCGGAGATCATCTCGTTATCGACCACCACATCGAAGGCACGCTCGCGCCAAAGTTGCGCGTCGCCCTCGGACTTGGCCAAGCGCTTGGCCAATGTCTCGTTGGCAAGGCAGCGCGCCACCTCATCGACCGCGTCCGGCACCGATTCCCGTAACGCTTCGAATTTGGCCTCGATCGTGTCATCCGCCCACTCGATCTGCTCAAAAACCTTATGCACAGCCAAGCCGAACGAGATGGCATCCGACCCACCCGCCTCAAACAATTGTGCGCCAGACAAAACAACGGAGCCATGACCGGCCGCCCGCCGCCGGACTAAGCGTACATGGGCGCGCTTGGCTTGACTGAGTCTCGGTTTCGCGACTGGCTTTGGAGGCTCAGCCCTTTTGGCCTTCACCCAGTCGAAATCCCCGGACTCGAACACGATCCGTGTGGAACCACCCCCAAACGAATTGTCATCGCCACCCTCCAATGTGTCGCTCAAAAGCCGTGAGTAGTTTTGCGAATTGCCGGGCTTGCTGGTGACAACGTACAGCCCGTGGCTTGGCCGGGTGAGCGCCACGTACAGTTTGCAGAAACTCTCATAGCAGGCCTCGGATCGGGCCTCGGACACCGCCTCGGACAGAGGCTCGTCCTGCATGCAAACATCCTTACTGGGCAAGTCCAGAACCCAGTCCGCCTCGCCATCCTTTGCCCGGTGGGTGTGGAGACTCTCTTTGCGGGTCTGATCGAGCCGCTTGCCCTCGAGATCGGGAACGATAACGATGTCGAACGTCAGCCCCTTGGCTTTGTGAATCGTCATGACCTGAACCACGCTGGCCCCGCTGGCTTCGTTGATTTGCTGCGCGGACACAAACCGAATGAAGGCGTCGATGTCACGGCTGCCGCTCTGGTCGAACTGCCGAGCCAACTCGAGAAACAGCGGGGCTCGCCAAAGACCAAACTCGTCCAACTCCGGCGCAAGCCGACCGACCCACTCGCGGGCAACCGTCTCAAAGCCGTGCCGGTAAATGCCGCGCTGAACGTCCCGCAACACCGTCTGCCATTCGGTGGAATCAGCCGGCAACAACTTGGCCAAGGGGGTGAGGCGCAAGTGGCCGATGCTGAATCGATCCTCCGGATGCGATGCCGCGCGGAAAAGCGAGAGCAGCGCCCTGCCAAGCGTGTTGTCCGCGCCGGGATTGGTGGCTGACTCGCCTATGATCGGCATGCCCAAGCCGGCACCGCGAAGATGATTCACCAGTTCGCGCACGGCTTTGTTCGACTGCACGAGGATGGCGCATTCGAGCCGGTTTTTGATGGGCTGAAGTTCTTCTAACAGTTGCGCCACCACTGGCCAGCGATCTTCCTCGTCATCCACCTGAAGATACAGCGAATGGCCTTTGTCCTCTGCTCGATTGTCAGCCGATTCGTGTTCACGCCAAACGCCCGACCAGCGCGAGGCGGCGGTGCGGTTTTCATCAAAGGGAGCGAGTTTTGCGGCGTCACGAAACACATTATTGACCATCTTGAGAACGTCCGGGCATGAGCGCCACGACTTGTTGAGTGAGTCGGCGATAAACTCTCCACCTCCCGCTTGGCTATAAAACGCCTCCACGCGGTCGAACAACTGCGGATCGCCGCCGCGCCACTGGTAGATGGATTGCTTCTGGTCGCCGACGCAAAAGAAGGTTCGTTCGCCGCTTGCATCCTGCACCACCTCGTCAACGAGATTGGCCACCGCACGCCACTGCACGGTGCTGGTGTCCTGAAACTCATCGAGCAGCCAGTGGTCAAAAGCGCCATCGAGGCGAAACTCAAGGTCGAGCCGATCCGGCCCCTTCCCACCGAGTAACACCCTCCCCCCGGCCGGCGCTAGCAACAACGGCAAGTCGCTGAACATCAGTCGACCAGCCCGACGGACTCTCGAATCGTACTCCTTCTCGAACGCGTTAAGCAGCCCGTGGATGCCCCGAGTGCGATCCAGCCGCGTCTCCAACTCCCAAGCGATGCAATAGCGCAGGACGCGCGCCAGCTTATGGCCAAATGCAACCGAAGGTCGATTCATCGCCTTGGCATTCCCGTAATTGAATTCCCAATCACCAAGAAGCATCGCCCCAAATCCTTCGAACGCCCGGATCAGCATAGTTTTGGATTTCCCGAAAAGATCCTTGCCGGGCATCCAACTCATCAAGTGATCGGCAATACCGCAGAAGGCTTTGTGTACCCCCTTTCCAAATCCCTCGGCCTCCAAATGCTCACACCAGTCCGCCACCAATTCCGGCAGTTCCGCCTTCTCCCTCACCCACGGGTTTCCGCCGGGCCAGATGCGGGCGGGGTCGCCCCAGCGCCCCTCTCCGGGCACACGCAGAAACAGCTCGTGACAATCCTCCAAATGCTTCGCGAACGAGCCGACAAAGTTGCGGTCGTTCTTGCCCGCTGTGGCTAGTTGATACGATTTAATCAGGTCATCCTGTTCGGTTTTTTTTACTTGGCGATTCGCCAGCAATTGCTCGAGCACCGACAGGCGCGCCTGCTCCTTTTCAAACTCGTCCATCATCTCGAACTGCCCCCCCAACCCGAACTCGGTTGAAAACAAGCCAAGCACACGATGAAAAAAACTGTCGATCGTGCCCAGTGACAGGTGGCCCATGCTATCCACCAACCGGCGCAACGCCACACGAAACTCCACCAACCCCGCCTCATGATGGCCCACGGACTTGGCCAAGTCAGCAGCCTCAGCCGGATCGCTCGCAGCCTTGGCCAACTTGTCCAGGATGCCCTCAAAAAACTCGCCCGCTGCCTTGCGTGTAAAGGTCAGTGCGATGATCCGCTCCGGCGCTTCCCCGTGGAGCAGCAGCCGGATGAAACGGTTGGTGAGTTGGAACGTTTTCCCCGAGCCAGCCGAGGCACGAATCATCATGTTCGGAATCCGGTTCATGCCACCACCTCCCCCGGCTTGGCCGCCGTACTCTCCGGTTGATCAAACAAAACGTCCTTGAAGTCGTCGTACTTCAGCTTAGCTGCTGGAGGCCAAAACCGTTCCGCCACAACGTCCTTCACCACACCGCGCGCGCACTCCATCGCCAACTCTTTTATCTCCGTATCGAACGGCGCCAGCAGCGAGACGCCGGTGTTCGTGCCAACGGAGGGAATGTTAAAGTAACCGACGCTCACCTCCGTACCGTGTTCCGACTCGATCGCCCAGGCGTAAAGCGGTAGTTGCAAATCCTGCCAACGCTGCGGGCCGCGTTTTTTTACATCGCCCCCCTCCAGCCGCGCGTATTCGGGAGCAATTTCTGCGTCGCGTTTTTCGCGGTAAGTCCCCCAGTGCGCCTTGGCCGGCTCAATTGCAGTGCCCGATGTTTTGTAATCGAGCACGCGCACTGCCCCAGTTTCGACGTTCCTCTCCACGCGATCGATGCAGCCACGAATCAGCATCCCGTCCAGCATCTCCCCGAACGAGCGTTCAGCCTCGATAATCTCCCAACCCGCCGCCCGCTCGCGAGCCTGCACAACCGCCACGTGATGCAGTCGCCGCTCGATGATCTGTTGCTGCACGCGCAACGGAAGCGACGGTTCGGTGCCGAAAGCCTCACTGACCTGCCGCTTCAACTCGGCAGCCAGATATTTGTAAATCACGCCGGACGACGTTGAATTGCGGATCTGTTCGTCGCTCCCAAACGCCTCCAGCACTCGGTGCACCAGTGAACCAAAACCGCGCGCGTCCTGTTCGCGTTGCTCAAAATCCAGCGACTCCATCCCAAGCGCATGACGAAAATAAAACCGGTACGGACAAGCCAGATACGCCTTGATCGATGTGGGGCTGAGTTTCTCCACCGGCTTGAGTGACTCGATACGCAACGGCCAACTCGCCGTCCACGCGGGCGGCTGTTCATCCGGTGGCAGTTTGTCGAACAGGTGCGACACCCGCCCCGCCAACTGCTCGTCCGGGCAGCGGAACAGCAGGCGCGACGGCTTGAGCGGGTCACCGTTGCTGCGCTGCCGGCCCACGATAAAATCCACCCGCCCATCACAGCCCCGGCTCTCGACCAACAGCTCCAGCAACCAAGCGTCGCGAGCCAATCGATCATCGTTCGTGCGCAGGCCAAGCGGGGCGCGGATGCTCTCCGGCAGAAACCGGTCCCCGTGAATCGTCTCCGGCAAAACCCCCTCGTTGGCCCCGGCCACAATCAGGTGCGGCGCATCTTCCCACGCCAACTCGAGCCAGCCCTGCAGATCGATCGTATCCGGCGGTCGCTCCGAAAAAAACGTCTCGCGCCCGAGATCATCAAGCACCAACGCCAACTCCGCCGTCGAGCTGCGCCGGGCCTTGGGCGGCACGGCGGCCTCCAGCTTGGCCAAGCGCTCATTCAGCCCTGTAATCGCCCCGATACAGGTTTCGTCCTCCGGCTTTGCGCTATCGAACTCGCTATCGGCGAAGACCGTTTTCAACATATCAGCCAAGCCGACCGGTAACGCCTCTTTCGCCAACTCCGCCAATGCGCGTTGCAGCAGTCGCAATGCCGAGCGTGCCGTGATGCGGCAGCCGATTTTTTCATCCTCACGCCGCTCCACGAACTCCAACTGCGCCGCCGCCGCGAGCTCGGTCGGCAAATGCTTCAGTCGCAACTCATCCAGACCGCGTAACAGGGTCGTCGGCTCGATCGTGGTGTCCAGCTGCGCCAGCCAACTCCACGCGTCTGGCAAACGGAGCAGCGAGTCAGCGTTGGCGAAGGTTGGGTTCTGTAGGGCCGCCAGCAGCGCCTGCAGAAATGCGTGCAGCGACGTGCGCCGAACCGGCTGTCCGACAGGATTAAAATACCGAATCCCCGCCTCACCCAACTCGCGCTCGAGGTGGGGAATCACTTTCGGATCGGCCGTGCCGATGCCGACTGTTTGGTAAACATTTTTTTTGTATCGCCCCAGCCACTTGGCCACATCGCGGGCTTGGGTGCGCTCGTCCAGCGACGGGTGGAGTTGCTCGTTGGCGAAGGGTAAATCGCGCTTGGCCCAGTACTCCGGCACCGGTCGGCCCCAGTCGTCGAACAGCGACTCGCCGGCTTCCGGCCCGAACACCGCCGACTCGATCGCCGCCCCCCGCTCCGCCGCTTGGCCAAGCGCGGACTGCACGAGTGGCGACAGGTCGGTGACTCCCATCAGCACAACTCGGCGGATGCCCTTGGGCAAAACCGGCTTGGCTGCAACGGCGCGCTTGGCATCGTGTACATCGCGCAAGCCCACCTTGGCCAGCGACTCACGGTAAACCGACTCGAGCTTTGCCAAGTCCCCCCAGCGGGCGCGCTCCGGATCGACATGGCCGGATTCCGCCACGGTGGCACAGTCTTGATTGGCATCGACCAGCGTGCCGCGCAACTCGTGCAGTGACCTCGCCATCAGTCGGCACCAGTTGAAATCCAACCCCGACGGCAGTTGCGGAAAAAGCGCGGAGTAACACCCAAGCGACTCGCTTTGCAACACGCTCACCCAATGCCAGAGACAAGCCACCGTGTCGGCAACTGTCTCGGCGGACTCCTCGTCGACCAGCATGAGCGCCGGCGTTGCCATTTGCGGAGGGAACAGGCCGCCGCCGCGCTTGGCCATCTCGGCGGCGAGCGACTCGCGCAACCGGCGGCCGGCCTGCTGTGTCGGCAGCAGCAGCAGCGTCTCGCTCAAGTCGGCGGTGGTGCCGGTCTCGCAGGCAAGCAGCCACTCCGTCGCCGAGGTCAGCAGTGGTTTCTCCCAAGTGAGATAAGATGTTTCCGGAGTTTCAGTCACGCAGTGCCCACAGTCTATTGACCCGTTCATCATGGCGCAAACGATACCACTCCCGCTGGGACAAATACGGTCCCACGCGAGAAATATTTTGCCCAGCCTTTACCGACTGGAGCTGCCGCGCTAAATTCGCGGATGAGCCGTAATCGTTGACATGGAACAGCAACCTCCTCCTCAAGCGCCCAACCCGTACACGGTGGTGCACGATGCGCCCAAGCCAGCATCTATCAAGGTGTTCGGTATCCTGAATATCGTGTTTGGCGCGATGGGTCTGATTTGCGGTGGAGCCGGGGTCCTGTTCTTTGTTTTGGCAACGCAATCCTCCGAGTTCGCGTTTGAATTAAATCGCGCAATGAGCGCTCAATATGCTGAAGGCTCCATCACATTTTTACAATTCTCCTCCTGCTTCGGCGTCATTATGAGTCTGATCCTGATTGTATGCGGAGTGGGTTTGTTGCGGGAACAAAACTGGGGACGCACCGGGTCGCTGGGCTACGCTGCGTTCCAAACACTTTACTCCCTTGCAAGCGCCGGTGTGTCCATGACCATGGTGAAAAGCGACGAATTGTTCATCTTCAGCGCGGGAGGCGCGATGTGCGGCGTGCTCTTCGCATTGATCTACCCGATCTGCATCCTGTTTTTCCTGACGCGCCCAAGCGTGGTCGAGGCATTGAAGGAGTGAGCGTTCACCTCGGCCGCTTGGCCGGGTTCTTCCAGTTTTTGTGCCACTGGTATTCCCATAGTTTTTCGTTGATCGCCATGGCGGCGTGACCGTCGAAGAACACCATGTTGATCGCTCCCGGCAACGGCTTGTCCCGATACTTGCTCGATGGTAGTGACAGGTTTCCGGCCGGGTACTTGTGGCGCGCCAATGTGATCCGCGACATTCCTGCATTCTCACCGCTGCCAAGGGCTAGGTTACTCGCCGGCCGATGCCTCTCCAGTGGCCAGGCATCGACCCACATCGAGTCACAGAAGATCGGGCTCTCACTCGAGTGTCGCACATCCGAGTCGAGCCGGAAGGCTAGATTTCTAGCCATCCCGTGCTGTGTTATCCAGCTTTCATTCCAATCACCGGAGTAAAACCAGCCGTTGAGTGCATAGCTGCCGGTCCACTTGGGCTCACGTGTGCCTTTGCGAAACTCGCTGCCCCACACCCATGCACTCGTCGAGGCACCACCCTTCCCTTTCTTATACGGCGCAGTTGGGCAAAGACGTATTGCATCGGTCTTGGAATAATACTCCCCGATCGATTCCATCCAAAGATTCCCACCGCCCATCTTGTATGAGGGGGTCTTTCCGGTCTCGTTCGAGTACAGGAAGAATCCCAAACCAAGCTGTTTCAGGTTGCTAAGGCACTTTATCTCAGTCGCCTTGCTCTTGGCTTTGGCCAGAGCCGGCAGCAGCAAGGCAGCGAGAATGGCAATGATCGCGATTACCACCAGCAGTTCGATCAGCGTGAAACCGCTTCGTCGCACACTTGCTTTGGTTCTTCTATTTGTCATAAGCTAAAACAAACTCACTCTAAACTTCTCCCGATAGCCCCTGCGTAGCAGGAAGGCCGGACCGGACATGCAGGTCGCGCTGGGGAAAGGGTATCTCAATGCCATTCTCCCGCAGTTTTTGCTCGATGATGAAGTTCATCTCGCTGGTGAAATGAATCGGTGTTGCGGTCATTTCCTGCGTCCAAACCCCCAACTCGAAGTTGAGCGAACTGTCGCCAAACTCAGTGAACAACACCACCGGCGTCGGGTCGCGCAGGGCCTTGGGGTGTTCCGCCGCTGCCTCGAGCAACAGTTGTTGCAGCAGTTTCAAGTCGCTGCCGTAGGCCACACCAACTGGCACGCGGATTCGCACTTTCGGGTCGCCGTGACTCCAGTTGGTCACGGTGTTGGAGATGAAGTCGGCGTTGGGGACGATCATGGTGATGTTGTCATTGGTCACCACCGTCGTGCTTCGCAGTTGAATTTTTGTGACACGCCCGGCCACGCCGGCCACCTCGATCCGGTCGCCGATCGAGATCGGCCGTTCGGCCAGTATGATGATGCCGCTGACAAAGTTGTTGATGATGTTTTGCAGGCCAAAACCCACGCCCACACCCAAGGAGGCTGCAATAATCGCCAGAGAACTCAGGTCAACCCCCACCAGCTGAAAGGCAACGTAAAAGCCGACGGCGATCAGCGTGTAACCGATAATCCTGCTCAAGCCAAACTGCAGTGAGGGCTGAAGTTTTGTCCTGGACAGGAATCGGCGAATGAGCTGCTTCTGCACGATCCTCTCGACGATGATCACGGACGCAAACAGGATCAGCAGCAAAAAAAGACTGCCAATGGTGACGGAGCCGAAAAGTTCGATATTCCAAACCTTCACGCAAAATTGTTTGATCGTTTGTAGTATCTCGTTCATGGCTGATTCGTCATGGGGTGAAAACGCTCCCCGCCTTGCCGCCGTGCTTGCGCAGGAAGTCGGTGGTGTCGTTGTGCAGCGTGCCAACAGCCCAATCCAGCGGCGTGCCCCGGTCGCTGTCGAGCGCGTTTACCTTCGCACCCGCCTTCAACAACAACCGTGCCGTCGGCGTGTCACCCAGCTCAGCAGCCAGATGTAGCGGTGTTTTGTCGGCATTGTGTTTCACGTTCACGTTGGCTCCCCTTCGCACCAACAGCACAGTAATTTCCGGATGCTTGTTGTAGATCGAGTAGTAGAGCGGCGTGCGTCCGAGTGCGTCCCGTGCGTCCACATCCACGCCGGACTCGATCTGCGACTGCACCGCAGCCGTGTCGCCGTTTTGGACATCCTGCCAAATGTTCGATGCGCCGCAGCCGGTCAATAACACGACTGCGATCATTGCTGTACCGCAAACCTTCAATTTCTCCGACGAACATCAACCAAAAAAAGAGGGCCGCAGCAAACAAAAAACGCTGACGGCACCCGATCAAGCCGCTACTGTCCGGTCTGTCAGACACTACTCAAAATGAAAATCACACCAACAATCACCCTGTCCCTGTTGGCCACGCTCGCGATTGGCCAAGCTCAACTGTTCGCCGAAGCCAAGCCCGGCAAACCCGTCACCCAAGCCCTGATCACCGGCACTGAGGCCGGTTGGCGTGCCATGACGAAAGACGACTTTGTGAACGTCAACTGCGCCGATGACACATGGTCATTCGAGGGCAATACCATTAAGTGCACCGGCAAACCGGTCGGCGTCATCCGCACCAAAAAACAGATCACGAATCTTGAGTTGGTCGTCGAGTGGAAACACAAGCAGTACGGCGGCAACTCCGGCGTCTTTCTTTGGGCCACACCGGACAGCATCGAGCGGCTCGCGGCTGGCAAGGGCCGTCTCCCAGCCGGCATCGAGGTGCAGGTGCTCGACCTTGGCTATGCCGAGAAATACGAGAAGCAACACAAGAAACCGTCCGACTGGTTCACCTCTCACGGCGATGTTTTCCCCACACAAAACGCCAAAATGAAACCGTTTCCGCCGGTCGCTCCGAACGGCAGCCGGAGTTTCCCCTCGAAGAACACGACGAAGGGAGTCGGCGAATGGAACCACTATTACATCCGCGCCATCAACGGCGAAGTGCGGCTGTGGGTGAACGGCGTCGAGGTCTCCGGCGGCACCGATTGCAAACCGGCCACCGGCTATCTCTGCCTCGAGTCCGAGGGGGCGCCGATCGAGTTCCGCAACCTACGTATCCGCGAACTGCCGTAACCCCGGCCTCACTCCGCTCGGCCGATGAGCACGACGAACTCGCCCTTGGGCTTGCGCTCGCTGTACGCGGCGAGCAACTCCGCAGCCACGCCGCGCTGGATTTGCTCGAATTTTTTCGTCAACTCCCGGGCCAAAACGACCGGCCTATCAGGTGCAACCTCGGCCAACTCCCCGAGCAGCTTTACCACGCGATAGGGCGACTCGTACAGCGCAAGCGTCCCCGGCAACTCCAACAGCATGGCCAAGCGCTTGGCTCGTTGGCCACTCTTCACCGGCAGGAAGCCGACGAAATGAAACTCGTTCGTGGCCAAGCCGCTCGCCGTCAGCGCCGCCACCAAAGCGCACGCTCCAGGCACCGTCTCCACCCGGCAACCAGCCTCGATCGCTGCCGTGACCAGCCGGTGCCCCGGGTCGCTGATGCCCGGGCTCCCGGCATCGCTGACCATCGACACCGTTCCTCCGCCCTGCAGCAACTCGACGATCTCACCGGAACGCTTGGCTTCGTTAAACTTATGTGTGCTGACCTGCCGCTTGGCCAAGCCGAGGCGTTTGAGCAGCATCCCGGTGTGGCGCGTGTCCTCCGCCGCTACGAGGTCGCAGTCGCGCAGCGTCCGGATCGCCCGCAGCGTGATGTCCTCCATGTTGCCGATCGGCGTCGCCACAAGGTACAGCGTCCCTGGATCCAACGGCGCGGGCTTCAATTCCGGAAGATCAATCGGCTCGGGCATCGGTCAGGCGGCGGTGGCGAGAGCAATGGCCAGCGGCGGCATCGGGCAACCGAGGGAATCGGAGACGGCGCGGAGCAGCTCGGCTTCTTGGATTTGCAGGTAACCGTCGGCCGAGACGGTGGCGGCGGCGGCTTCGATGAGTTGGCGCTTCAGGTTGATGGCCACTCCGGCGAGCTTGCCTAGGGCTTTGTCCAGTTCCTGTAAGCCGCACTCAGCAGCTGGCAACTGGGTCAACCGGATGGTGGCAGCGAGGTGGACCGCGCCGGCGTCGTAAGCGGCTTGGATGGTTTCGTCGTTGCTGCCCGCCGTGTAGGCAAGGGACGAAATGAGCACGCTGCATTCGTGACCCAAACGTTTCAGTGAATAAACTTGGGCGGTTTTTTTACGCTGTTTCAAAAAGTTAGGCTCCAGGTGGCGGATCACCAGCTTGGACAGCGAGAATTCAAACAGGTCAATCTGCCCATCCGCCGCCGCCAAAGTTTCCAGTAGGTGGGTGAAGGAATCGAACTGTTCCGGCGACAATTGCCGCAGCGAGCCGACGGCCAGATCAGCGACAGGCAGCTTGGCGCGGTGATCGAGCGATGCCACCGCTCCGCTCAACTTGAGGGTGGCCTTGGCCATTTGTTTGCCGAAGAGTTC
>JABGZB010000409.1 GCA_018674955.1 Verrucomicrobiota bacterium
CTCACCCCAAGGCCCGCCAACGCAAACGAGGCGGACATGATTTTCATGAAGTTTCGGCGTGAAACAGGGTCGTCGATCAAATCCACCCCGGACGGAAACTCCTTCTCTACAAACGCGCGAAATTCTGGCGAATCGGCCTTGTGCTCAAGGCTGCGCCAGTAGCGCGGGCCACTCTTTTGCTCGTTTTTTGGAGTTAAATTGTCGTTCATCTATGGCAAGCGGAGCAGTTTTCAGAGGTTTTAACGTGCCACTCTTTTACAAAATTCCTGTCTTTATTAGTTGGATCTTTCGATCGTTCATACGCCAAGTCGGTAATTTTATCTAAGGGACGCAGGCGCTTGTTCGGATCTCGATGGCAATCCAGACAAAACGTCATACTGAAATGTTTCTCATGGCTGACCTCATCCATTTCGTCAACCCGGCCGTGGCACTCCACGCAGCTTACACCACGGTTAACATGCACCGAGTGGTTGAAATAAACGTAATCCGGCAACTTGTGAATCTGCACCCACTCAACGGGCTTGTTCGCATCCTTGTAACTGGCCCGGACAGGCTCAAGCTTTGGGTCATCGGCCCTGACCGCGCTGTGGCAGTTCATACAGGTGTCAGCCGCCGGCACGTTTGAATACCACGATTTTTCAACTCCATCATGGCAGTAACGGCAGTCGAGACCCAACTGCTTCACGTGAATGGAATGCGAAAAAGGCACCGGCTGGGTAGGTTGATACCCGACCCGGGTGTACTTGGGCGTGAAATAATAGTTCAGACCAGCAGTCACCACTCCCCCAATGAGTAAAAGGCCAAATATTATTTGGCCCGGTAACCTGTTGGTCCATCTCGGAAAAACGTCAGACATCCAACAAAGCGCAGTAGTTTATTGATGACACAAAGCTCGGGCAAGCGAATTAGTGAATAATTTCACAAGCGGTCACTTCTCCGCATTTCTTCGTGGCTTTTTCCACATCGAATCCTGATCCAAACTGGCCTGGCTCAAGCGTGGAGGCGAGGGCCGGAATCGAACCGGCGATAGAGCTTTTGCAGAGCCCTGCCTTACCACTTGGCTACCCCGCCAGCCAGCGGACGCGGCATCTTAGGTCTCAATGGCCGCCATTCAAGTTTTTAGTGAAACAGGAATCACTTTTGGCATGCAAAACGCCAAAAAGATCAGACCAGAAGATCAGAGACGACATCCGGTTCGTTAACACCCACGAGCCGTTCATCCAACCCGTTCTGCCTGACAGACAGGCGAGAACAGTCTAGACCAAGTAAATGTAGCAACGTCGCATGCCATTCCGGCACGCTCACGGTTTTTTCCACTGCTTTCAGGCCAATCTCGTCCGTGGCGCCGTGGGTGTAGCCACGCTTGAGTCCGGGGCCAGCCATCCAGGTGACCATGGCGTTTTTGTTGTGGTCCCGACCTGAGTTTGCCTCGTTTTTTTTGCCATCCAACTGTGCAATCGGCAGGCGCCCCATCTCTCCTCCCCACGCCACGACCACCTCATCAAGCAGACCGCGTTGCCGAAGATCGGTCAGCAACGCCGCCGTTGGTTTGTCGGTACGCTCGCACGCACCTTGCAGGCCTGACTTCAGGCTGGTGTGGTTATCCCAAATCTGACCGTCTATGAACAATTGCACGAATCTCACCCCTCTCTCGACCAATCGGCGAGCGATTAGGCAGCGGCGACCATACGAATCGGTTTTGTCCTCGCCAATGCCGTACATGGCCTTGGTGGCGAGGCTTTCCTTGGACAGATCGAGTGCCTCAGAAGCCTCGATCTGCATACGCGCGGCCAGTTCGTAGTTGGCGATCCTCGCACCAAGACTCGGCTGGTGAGGCCGATGCCCCAGATGGATTCGATCCAGTTCGCCAATCAAGTCCCTCTCAAGGTCTATCATCTGATCCGGAACATCCTTGCCGGGATGAAGATCCAGCACCGGCGCCCCGGTCGATCTAAAACGAGTGCCCTGGCAAACGGGCGGCAGATAACCGGACTGCCAGTTTTGGTTGCGGTTGATGGGCGGCCCCTTGGAATCTTCGAGGACCACGTAGGCCGGCAGGCTTTGGCTCTCGCTCCCGAGCCCGTAGCTCACCCATGCGCCCAACGACGGGTGCCCGGGAAACAACCGGCCGCTGTGCACGCTAAACAACGCCGGCTCATGTGTGATGCTGGTGGTGAACATCGATCGAATCATCACCACCTCGTCCACGCATTGCGCAAAGTGGGGCATTACCTCGGACACCCACATTCCACTTTGGCCATGCTGCGCAAACTCAAACGGGCTTCGCAACAACGCGCCGGCAGACTGCGGGTTCTCTACTTCACCGGCGATTTTGCTGAAGTAGGATTTGCCATGGTTGCGGGTCAACTCCGGCTTGGGGTCAAAAAGATCCATCTGGCTCGGCCCACCGTTCATGAACAGGTGAATCACTGCCTTGGCCTTGGGATGGAAGTGAGGCTGACGCGGTTTGAGGTCGAACACCTGTTCCGGCGCGGCACCCTGTGTCGCCTCGGCCCTGGCCCCGGGCAGATCCCTACCCAGCAGCGACAACAACGCCGCTTGGCCAAGCCCGCCGCCCATGTGTTGAAAAAAGCGGCGGCGTGACGTTTTGCCTGTCATCGGTGCGTTCACGACTCAAAAAACTAGTCCACATAAACAAACTCTGCAGCATTAAACAGCGCGTGACAAAATGCCTGTAGCGCCTGGTTTCCATCGCGCTTGGCCAGGGGGCCAAGTTTGCGCTTGGCCAAGTCTA
>JABGZB010000054.1 GCA_018674955.1 Verrucomicrobiota bacterium
AAGGCGTTGCAGTTGACCATGGTGGACGTGACCGATGTGGAGGATCGGCCGTCGTGCATGAGCATCGATGGCGAAGCAGTCAAGCCGGAGGATTACATGCCACTCATCCTGCTCAACCCGGAGTGGACAGCGGTCGGCAACAAGAAAGCTGAAGGCCCGGAAGGTTGCCTAAGTTTCCCGGAAGTTTACGGCGAGATCGAGCGACCCGAAGAAATCGACGTGAAGGCGATGGACGAAAACGGCGAGGCTGTGGCGTTCCGCTGCGGTGGCCTGCTCGCGCGCGCCGTCCAGCACGAGTGGGATCATTTGCAGGGCATCCTGTTTATCGACCGGATGGATGCGTTCGTCCGCACCGAACTCAAGCCGGAGATCGATGCCATTCTCGCCGAAACTAAAAAGGCGCTGAGCTGATCACGGTGGGGGAGCCGCACCTCGCTTGGCCCGGACGGACTGCAAAAAACCCATCCCCCGCTGGTATTTGCCGGCAGCCAATCTGCCGGCCTGCTCTGCTTCGTTGATTTCTCCCCGCGCGGCGTTTTGCTCCGCCGGAGTTTTCGCCTTGGCCAACGCCGCCTTGGCCTCCGCGAGTCGTTGCTGCTCATACGCCATGCCGCCCCTCGCCATCGTTACCGCCTCGCTCAACTCCTTCTCGGCCACATCGAGTCGGCCCTGCTGCATATAGGCAATGCCGAGGTTTTGCCGGGCTTCGAAATACGTCGGCTGTAGATGCGCCGCCTTGGCGAA
Source organism: Verrucomicrobiota bacterium (assembly GCA_018674955.1). Lineage (GTDB taxonomy): Bacteria > Verrucomicrobiota > Verrucomicrobiia > Limisphaerales > UBA1096 > UBA1096. The sequence continues at coordinate 745 of JABGZB010000054.1, forward strand.
GTAAAGCGCCGCCTTGTTCACGTCGCCCTTTATCGCGTAAACCGTCCCGAGGTTGTTGTGCGTTTTCGGGTTGCCGGGGAAAACCTTGATAGACGACTCAAGATGAGCAATCGCCTGGTCATACTTTTTTTGATCCTTAAGGATGTTGCCGAGGTTGTTGAGCGCCTCCGCGTATTGCGGGGTCAACTCCAGCGCCCGCTCGTACTCGGCGGCGGCCTTGGCCAGTTCGCCCTTGGCCTTGTAGGCGATGCCCATGTTGAAAAACACCTCCGAGTCCTCCCCGTCCTCGGCAAACTCCAGCGCCTCGTTGTACCTGGCCAACGCGGCGTCCGGCCGCCCGGCGCTGATCAACACGTTGCCCTCGTGCATCAACGCCACCACCTTGTCGGGATCACCCAACGATTTGCCGCCATCGCCCTCCAGCTTTATCGCGTTTAGCTCCGCCAAAATATCGTCAACCGACTCTTCCCCGTCCGCACCTCCGGTGGCCAGCGGCGCGGTATCGAGCGACAACGGATCGCTCGCCACAACCGGCTCCAGTGCTGGCTCAGTTGCGACAGGCACCGGAGTCGCTGGCACCTCGACGGCCGGCTTGGCCGGGGCGGCGGACGGGCTTGGGGCGGGCGACTGCTCCGCACCGCACCCCGCAAAGAGAGCGGCCAACGCAAGACAACCCACGGTCTGCCTGTTTATCAACCTGAACACCGGTCGGGAACCTACCAAACCTTGGCCAAGCCGCAACATTTGTCGCGACACGATCGTGCCGTGGAGCACGCGCGAGCCGCGTATAACGGTTTGAAGTCGCATATTTTGACAAGCTCGAGTAACATTTGATTCCGATCATTTCGTTACCTAATGCACCTAAAAACCATTCCCATTCTGACCGCGCTTGGCTTGAGCGTCGGCGCGTTGTCCGCCCGCGAACTCAAGGAGTTCGACAACGACGTCAACTACGACGAGGCTCGGGTGCCCCACTACGACCTGCCCGACCCCCTCATCACCGCCGAGGGTAAACCGGTCACGACTGCCGAGCAGTGGAGGAACGTTCGTCGGCCGCAGATTCTTTCGCTGTTCGCCAACTTCGTGTACGGCGCCGTGCCGGTGCCGCCCGATCCGATCGTGCAAACGTACCGCGTCGTCCGGGAGGACAAATCGTTCATGGGCGGCAAGGCGACCAAGCTCAACGTGGCCATTCGGTTCAAAAACCGCAAGGGAACCGCAGAGACGCTTGTGCTGGTTTTTCTGCCAAATAATGCCAAGGGGCCAGTGCCGGCGTTCATGATGCTTAGCTTCGACGACCCGCGCGGTGGCAGCTTCAAGCCCAGCACACGCCGGGAAGGTTTTTTGAACAACGGGGTGCCGCTTGGCCAACTGCTCGACAGTGGTTACGCGTACGTGTCCGTCTATCACGGCGACTTGGTTGGGCACAACGAAACGTCATTTGGGCGCGGCATTCACAAGCTGTTTTTCCGCGACGGCCAAAGCATGCCCAAGGCGCACGAGTGGGGCGTGCTCACCGTCAACGGCTGGACCGGCATGCGCGCGCTCGATTATCTCGAAACCAACGACCGTGTCGATGCCCGGCGCGTCGCTGTCATGGGGCATTCCAAGATGGGCAAAGCCACGCTTTGGGCGGCGGCGCAGGATGAGCGGTTCGCGCTGGCGATCTCGGCGCAGTCCGGCTGCGGCGGCGCAGCGTTGTGGCGCCGGAAGTACGGCGAGACGATGGCCAAGCTCAACCGCTTCCCGCACTGGCTCTGCATCAACGCGCGCAAGTTCAACGAGCGCGAAGACGATCTGCCGGTGGATCAGCACATGCTGCTCTCGCTGATCGCCCCCCGCCCCGTTTACGTCGCCAGCGGCACGGCGGACACGTGGGCCGACCCGCACGGCGAATTCCTATCCGCCCACCACGCCGGCCCGGTGTACGCGTTGCTCGGCAAAAAACCGCTGAGCGCCACCACCCTGCCACCACCCAACCAGCCGCTGCTCGACGGCGACATCGGCTACCACATCCGAACCGGCGGCCATTCCGTTGAGCCGTTCGACTGGCAACAGTTCATCCAGTTCGCCGACCGGCATCTAAAGGATAATTAACTTTGGCCAAGCCCATTGCAGGCGGATTGAATTCAGCTTTGTTTTACGGCGTTAAACTCGGGGTGCAAACCGTGGCACACAAATTTGGCCAAATGCTCGGCTTGGCCGCTGCGCTTGGCCTAGCGACGGCAACCGGTCTGGCCAAGCCGGAGTTGTCCGGGGAACTTCTTTACGCAAAATACTGCGCCAAGTGCCACGGCGACCGAGTGGAGATACTGCCGGTTGGTGAGCCGCACCAACCCGATTCGCGGAGGCTTGTTTCGCAACCGGGCATCGGGCGAGTAAAACGCATCGAAGATGTAGAGGGCCACACGCTCGGCTTCGTCCCCCACGCACTTTTCCGGATCGTTATCCGGCATTGTGCGGGTAATGACGCGCGTGAGTTTTTCGATCGGCCAATCGCCAACGAGCGGCTCGTCGTGTTCGTCAGCGATGCCTTGGCCTCGGTCGCCGTGGCA
>JABGZB010000410.1 GCA_018674955.1 Verrucomicrobiota bacterium
CAAGACACGAGCCGGCCTCGGTCAAGGCTGCGGCGACGATCTCGAAAATGCGCCTGGCCTGAATACGGACATCGCCTTCGCCAACCACTCTGCCCTTGGTATTTACGGCGGTTGTCCCCGAAACAAAAATCTGCCGCCCCACCCGGACGGCGCGGCTGTAACCAACCTTGTTCTCCCACTTGGCTCCGGAGGAAACGAGTTGCCGGCTCATGGCTTGAGTTTCGCTTGCACGCGGTAAAACCGAACGCCCGCGGCTTCGGGTTTGGCCTCCCACGTCGCCTGAAATTGCCCCGGCTCAACCACCGCCTGTTCGGTCCACGGGCCAAGCGAGTGGTCGGCGGATTGCACGCTGTATGCAAAGCCGTGCCAGTTTGGCCAGGCGAGCCGAAGGTCCCCGTTGGCCAAGCGGAGGTAACGCAGGCCAAAGTAACTATCAAACGTCGTGGGGTCGGTTAGCAACCCCTGCTCGCGGGCGTTCGACACGCCGTCCCGGTCGGGATCGCCCAGTGCCGCTTGGCCAAGCGAACCGAACTGCTCGGTTTCCCAGTTGTCATCGAGGCCGTCGTTGTCTGTGTCGTCGATCGCCGTGCCGCGCACAGTCAACTCGACCGCACTCAACACGCCGGTGAAGTTCTTCGCCAAGTCGCTCACGGTAACAATCCAGTCCCCTTTCGCCGGTTCGTAAAAAAACTGGTTTGACCAAAACGTCCAGTCGCCGCGCCACGCGCTGCCGTCGGGGACGTTGGCCTGCAGGACGCTGCGCGTGCCGGAAGGCGAGCGGACAGTCAACCGGATGTCGCCCCGGATTCGGTGGGTCATTTTAACGCGCACACCGACCTGCTCGCAGAGCAACGAATCCGGCACGGCAACCGTGACGACTTTCGATTCGAGTGAGAGCGCCGCCTTGGCCCCATCGTCACCCGCCGCAGTGAGCAATGCCTTCACGTCTGCCCCGTCGTCTTGGGAGATGAACACAGCCGGGATCGGCGTGAAATCCAACCCTCCAAGAATGAACCGCTCGTTACCGTTGCGATGATTGTAAATGACGGCGAACACCGCCCCGGCCTCCGCCGCGTGCCGCACTTTCTCCGAGAAAAACGCGCCACCGCGCTCGATCAGCGCCGCCTTGCCGGTGAGATCGACCTCGAGCGGCGCGACCGCCTTGCCCACATCCACCAGCGACACAGCCTCCGTGGGAGCATCCGGCACGAGGCCGTTTCCGGGACTCGCGGTAAAAATGGTCTCCTCGTCGCTCACAATAATTCGCAGTTGCAACCCGTCATCCGGCACCTCCGCGAGGGAGTTTTGATTGTAAGACTTTTTCACCAGCGCACCGGCGGTCTTCCAGCGCTTGGCCAGGCGCACCGCCGCGCCCGCGTCCGGCACGCCGTAACCGGTGTTAAGGCTGAACAGATAACCGGCGGCGTTTGGCTGCAAAAACGGGTCGGCAAAGTCGTAATGCCGTGATGCATGGATGAGCACCTGCTGCACGTCGCGATAGGTCAAGCCGGGGTTCGCGCCGAGGATAAGTGCCACCACCCCGGCAAGCTGCGGTGCGGTGAACGAGGTGCCGCCACGAGTGATGGCGTGGTAGCTGCCGACCTCCGGGTCGTCGGCGCTGAACTTGCGATTCCAGCCAAGCGCGCCCATGCGGTCGGTGGAATAAACCGGGTGATCACCCGCTGTGCTGCCGATCAAGCCCGCGCATAGCACGCAGGCACCGACGTTGCTGAATTCGGCCACTCGGCCGTCCAGTCCCACTGCCCCAACCGTCACCACGCGGGGGTCATTCGAGTAGCCATCATCCCCGGCGCTCCAGTCCTGCTCCCGACTGTTGCCTGCCACGCGGATCATTACCACTCCCTTGCTATCGCGCCCGGTTTCGATCGCGCGCTCGATTGCCTTGGCCTCAAGCACCGCTGCATCAAGCTGCTCAATCGTGCTGCTGCCCCAGCTATGGTTTTGAACATGAACGGCGTCGTTGCGATATTGCAGCATGTCGGCCACCTCCTCCTCGGTGCCGAAGTCATCCCCTGCAGTCCAAATGACGAGACTCGCCAGCTTGGCCCCCGGCGAGACCCCGGCGAGACCCTTGCCGTTGTCAGCCTTGGCCAACGCCAACCCGGCGACGATCGTCCCGTGACCCTGATTGCTCGCCGCCGGGTTGCCGTCTGTTTTGCCATTGGTGAAATTAAAATGAAGGTCGTCCGCGCCTTGGCCTAATAAATCGGTGTGCGCCAAGTCCACCCCGTCGTCGGCTATGCCGATTACCACGCCTTGGCCGGTTGACCCGGCCCACGCCTCGCGGATGTTGAACTCGGGGCCAAGGCGATCGCCGGTCGTGGAATCGCGGTTTTCGAGCGGCCACTGGGTCGGGAAAAGCGGGTCGTTCGGGCGCTTGGCCATCGGGGCCATTTTTTGCATTGACCGGCGGCGCACCGGGTGGCTCACCAAGACGTCCGGACGCTTGGCCAAGCGTTGGGACTCCTCAAGCGCCACTCTCACGCTGGGAGCCTGCAAAATAAACAGCCCCTCAGCAAACTCCCGATCCGGCTTGAGCGAGCTTCCCCGCAGCGCTTGGCCAAGCGCCGTCCCCTTGGCCAATTGCAGCACAACACGGGAGCCAAACTGAACGCGCACCGCCGGTCGATCCCTCTCGCTGCCGGAAACCCTGTCACCCGCCAAGCCTGACGTACCGACCAAGTACACAACCGGCCGCGGAGTCTTGAGCGCGTACGCAACTTGGCCCACCGATTCAGCAGCAACCAATTCTGAAATCGATGGAGAAATTGCCCAAGCCAGCAGGAAAAGGAAAAACCTCAAAACAATACGCACTGCGAAAACCTACCAAACTCCCCCGCCCAAGCCCATCCCAAGCTTGGTTTTATCCAAATTGACGGGCATGCTTGGCGCATGACGACAGAACAGAATCTGATCGAGGCGATACAGGAACTGGAGTCAGCAGTCGCCGTGGTGAATGTGGAGCCGAAGCCGGATTTGTTGCCGCACTTCAGCCGGATCGACGAACTGACTGCCCAATTGCCGGGCGACACCAATCGCGAGCTCATCCACTACCTCCGCAACAAGAGTTACGCGAAGGCCCGCCTCTGCCTTGAGGGACGGCAGACAGAAATCGAAAAAGGCGGCTGTCTTCGTTAACGGCCGCAAACCATGTTTGACGAGACCATCGCCGCGATCGCAACGCCGCTTGGCCAGGGCGGGTTGGCGATCATTCGCATCTCCGGCGACAAGGCACTGGCGATTGCCGATTTCCTGTTCGCCCCCGGCGGCAAATCAAAATCCCAGCTCGCCAAGGCCAAGTCGCACACACTGCATTACGGGCACATCGTCCGGGATGAACGGCGGCTCGACGAGGTGATGGTTTCGGTGATGAAAGCCCCGGCGACGTTTACCCGAGAGGATGTCGTTGAGATCAACTGCCACGGCGGCATCCGCTCCACCAAGGCCGTGCTCGACGCAGTGCTCGACGGGGGGGCGCGGCTGGCCCTGCCGGGCGAGTTCACCAAGCGCGCCTTTTTGCACGGACGCATTGATCTCACGCAGGCCGAGGCGGTCGCCGATCTCATTCACGCGCAGACCGATCTCGCGTTGAGCGCCGCCAACGAGCAGCTCGCCGGCAAACTCTCGCAGCGCATCAACCAGCTGCGTGACGACCTGATGCACGTGCTCGCGCACGTCGAGGCGCACATTGATTTTCCCGACGAAGACATAGAGCCTGACACGATGAACGGGTTGATTGCGAGGCTCGAGAACGCCGGCCGATTCATCGACGAGTTGCTGGCCACCGCCAACGAGGGGCAGTTGATCCGGCGCGGCATCCGCGCGGCCATCATC
>JABGZB010000411.1 GCA_018674955.1 Verrucomicrobiota bacterium
ACGTCAATTTTATCGTGTGAAAGTGAAGAATTGAAAGCTGACGGGAAGTGAAACTACAAATTGGGAATCACACTTACCGCTTCCCGTAGCCTCTCCAGTCCAAGGTGAGTGTATTTCTGGTTCATTGCGTCAGAACTGTGCCCTGTCAGTTGTTGTCTAACCTCACCGGCAATAATACCCTTGTTCGCCAGCATAGAATTGAAGCTGTGCCGCAAAGAATGGAATGAAAGCCGGTTCATGGTTCGCCCCTTGCCCTCCTTATTGCGGTAGGGTTGGGGGGTCGATGCCGGCCTTCTCCATGCTGGAACCGCACCAGCGATCAAATTCTCGTCCCAAGCGTCAGTAAAAACGGCAAAACACGCCAACTTTTTATTTTAAAGTTGAAGCAGTAGTCCGGCAATCGACTTGCAATATGAGTCGTTTAGGATGATAATCTTCCACGTTGAAACCGCATCTTAACGTTTCGTTTTTTTTGCGACATTTCTTTTTCTTGCTGGCGGTTGTTTCTTTTTATTCTGTTCAAGTGACAGGAAAAGATCGATCGATGGTGACGGATGAGGATCGACAATTTTGGTCATTTAAACCCCTTCAAGAAAACGCCCCCCCTTTAGCGAGTGATCCTTGGGTACGCAGTTCAATCGACGGTTTTATCCTCCAAAAAATCCGCGAATCGAATCAAACCCCTGCACCGGAGGCACCCAAACGCCTTTGGCTCCGACGCGTTACGTTCGATTTAACCGGGCTGCCTCCAACCCTTAAAGAGATTAAGGAATTTTTAGCGGACGACAGCAGTAAAGCTTATGCTCGGGTTCTTGATCGATTGCTCTCATCCCGGCACTACGGTGAACGTTGGGCGTCACACTGGCTCGATGGAGTGCGATACGTCGAGGAAGTCGGCTACGCCAATTTCACTGACCTGGGTTGGCGTTATCGCGACTGGGTAATTCGAGCGCTAAATAACGACATGCCGTACGACCAGTTCATCCTCCACCAAATTGCAGGTGACTTGTTGACGAACCCGAATGGCAGCAGTGTTTATGGCGACGGCCTGGTTGCCACTGGTTTTCTTTGCATGGGCAACTACGACGATCAGGAGTCCGACAAGGATCGACTTTACAGCGAGGTTGTCGATGACCAAATCGATGTCATCACTCGTCAATTTCTCGGGCTAACCATTTCATGTGCGCGCTGCCATGATCACAAATTCGATCCCATTCCGACCTCCGATTATTATGCGATGGCCGGTATTTTTATGAGCACGCGCGTGTTGGACACTCGCAGCCGGATTGGAGCCAATCGACTCAAAATTCAGATGCTATCTAACGAGGACAAAAAGCGTCGAAGTAATGCGCATCGCGAGCGGGTTGAACTGCAAAATCAGTTCGACGCACTCGCTGACAAAACCAATCCGGAGGCCAAGGCAGCAGAAAGGCGTTTGGATGCACTCAACGCTTTGCCGTTGCCTCAGGACGGCGAAGCCATGGCTGCCCAGGAAGGGGCTTACTCCAACAGCCGTCTGAACCAGATAGGGGACATGCCCATTTATTTGCGTGGCGATTATCGTGCTCCGGGCAAAGTTGTACCGCGCGGGGTGCTCTCTGTTATTGCCGGCAAACATGCCCAACCGATCGGCGAGCGCACCAAACAGTCCGGCCGGTTAGAGTTGGCCAAGTGGATTGCTGATCCGGAAAACCCGCTCACAGCCCGTGTGATGGTCAACCGCATTTGGCAGCATCACTTTGGTCAAGGGATAGTACGAACGCCGAATAATTTTGGTGCGCTTGGCCAACGGCCCACGCACCCGGAGCTGCTAGACTGGTTAGCCAAGCGATTCATCGATAGCAGCTGGTCGTTAAAAAAACTGCATCGCGAAATTCTTTTGTCGGCGACCTATCGTCAGCATTCCAATGCACCCAGTTCGGTTGCAGTCGATCCCGAGAACAAATTGTTCGGACGTTTCAATCGCCGCCGCTTGGAGGCCGAGGAAGTGCATGATGCGTTGCTGTTTGTGAGTGGTCGACTAAAGACGTACGAAACCCAAGGTAATGAAGCCCGAGCTGTTTACACGCACACTGGACACCTAAAACCGTGGCGGTTTGGGCAGATTTTTGATTCGCCGGCAACCGGTACCATTTTGGCCAAGCGCAACGAATCGACCTCAGCGCCGCAGTCGCTCTTCATGCTCAACGATGCCGCATCAATTAACGCCGCGCACGGATTGGAGAGTGCGCTGAATAACAACCATAAACGCAACGCAGCCAAGCTCAACACCGTGTATCACGCCCTGTACACGCGCTCGCCCTCAGACAATGAATCAAAATGGGCCTTGGCATACCTCAGGCAAACCGACAAGCCGTGGACACTGTACCACGTGCTCCTTTGCGCTAACGAATTTTTACACGTCGAATGACACCACACTGCAAGCGAATAGAGGACGTTTCTCGTTTGAGCCGCCGTGAAGCCTTGCTCCGTGCCGGTTCCGGCTTTGGCATAGTTGCCCTGAGCAGTTTGTTGAATCAGGAAATTCTCGCCTACAGTCCCGGCACAGGTGCCATTCCTCAGTTCGCTGCGAAAGCCAAGCGGATCATTTGGCTTTTCATGGGCGGCGGGGTTTCGCACGTGGACACTTTCGATCCGAAGCCGCTTCTCCAAAAGCATCACCGGGAAAAAATCCCGATCAAACTCCCGTCACATCTCCGTGACGCCAGCAACAAAGTGTTGGCCTCGCCGTTCAAGTTTCAGCAGTACGGCCAGTCCGGTTTGCCGATCAGCGAACTGTTCCCGCACATGGCCAGGCACGCCGACAAGTTTTGCGTCCTGCGTTCCATGTATTGCGACAGCATCGACCACACCGGCGCCACGCTGCAGACGTTTTGTGGTGCGGTCTCCCTGCCCCGCCCCGGCATCGGTAACTGGCTGCTTTACGGCTTGGGTACCGAGAACAACAACCTCCCTGGCTACGTCGTTATGGGTCCGGATCAACAAAGCGGCACCGCCACCTACAGCCCACGATTTCTCCCGACTTGGACCAGCGGTACCCGGGTCAACTGGAATTACAGTCCAGATATCACCGCAGAGAACGCTATACCCAATTTAAAGAATGCCGGCAACCTCACCGCCGCCGAGCAGCAGGCCCAACTGACGCTGCTGAAAAAACTCAATGGCGCTTACGCCGCCGATCGCGTGCAGACAGATCCGCTTTCCGCCCGAACACAATCCTATGAACTCGCATTCCGCATGCAGGCCGCTGCTCCGGAGGCTTTTGACATCACTGGCGAAACGGAGCTCACAAAAAAAATGTACGGCCTCGACGACGGTCACAGCCAGAGTTTCGGCTATCGCTGCCTGCTGGCACGACGCTTGGCCGAGAGGGGTGTCCGCTTCATCCAGGTCCAATGTGGCAAGGGCGACGGACTGGACTGGGACCAACACGGCGAACTCGAAAAGGGCCACCGCAAAAATGCTGCTGCAACCGACAAACCGGTTGGCGCGCTTTTGTCTGACCTCGAGGCGCGCGGACTGCTTAACGATACGCTGGTCATTTGGGGCGGTGAATTCGGCCGAAGCCCCACCAGCCAGGGCACCGACGGGCGCGAGCATCATCCGCACGGCTACTCCCTCTGCCTCGCTGGGGCTGGTGTCCGCCCGGGATTCGTTTACGGAGCCACCGACGACTTCGGCTGGTACGCCGCCGAGAAGAAAATGCACATCCACGATTTCCACGCGACGCTGCTGCACCTGATGGGAATCGACCACGAAAAATTGACCTTCCGGTATAGCGGACGCGACTTCCGCTTGACTGATGTGCACGGTGAAATCGCCCATGAAATCATCTCCTAACTCCCCCTTTTTTTGCCAAGCGCTTGGTTGTCCGTAAATTCACGCTGCCAGAAAACGCTCAGCTGCTCAAAGTGCCAGTTTAGCTCAGTTACCGCAGCACTCGATTAATAATCGAACGGTCATCGGTTCAAGTCCGACAACCGGCCCCATTCCCAACGATCTCCCACATTGCGACAAGTGCTACTTGACTTGCCGCACGTGCACATTTTTGTTGTAATGAGCGCATGGGTAATCATCTCGACTCGTTGCGGTCAAAAGGAAATCGTCGAACTGCTTATCGTCAAAGGTGCGGATGTGAATGCGAAGGGAACGGTGCGGACGAAGGTGGGTGGAGTGACTCCTTTGCATATTGCGGCT
>JABGZB010000055.1 GCA_018674955.1 Verrucomicrobiota bacterium
GCTAAATGGCAAAGATCGACCGGTTGAGGACATCATGTCTGACATCAACACCCTTTATGAATCTTTCATACTGGAAGATCCCGCGAACTGGTTCTGGGTGCATAATCGTTGGAAAAATCCAAATAGTGCAAAAAAAAGAGGCATCCAAAAGGAAGCCTCTGAGCGTTAGTTTTTCCGCTTGGCCAAGCCTACGAGGTTCTCATCGGCATGATCACATAGAGAAATGGGTGTTTCACTTTTACAACGCCTGGGCTGAGTTGATCGGTAAACTCGAAGTGAACTTCTTCCTCATCCAATGCCTTCAACGGGTCTATAAAAAACTGGGGGTTGAAGGCGATCGAGGTTTCCTCTCCCTCGTATTTGATGGCCATTGTTTCGCGACTCTCGCCCACTTCCGGTGAGTTGGCGGTAAATGTAAGGTTATTCTCTGAAAATGTAAGTTTAACAGAGTTCGCTTTTTCGCTGGTCATAATCTCCGCCCGTCGCAATGCGTGGAACAGCTCTTCTTTGTCCAAGGTAACCCGATGCTTGGATTCTGCGGGTATAACCTGTTTGTAGTTGGGATAGGCTCCCTCGACCAGTTTTGAAACAATCAGCGATCCAGTACCATCATTTTCTTTCAGCCCGAAGGACACTTGGTTCTCTGTGATTTGAATCTCCACATCTCCTTTGTCTCCGAGCGACCGGCTTAACTCTTGAATCGCTTTGGTCGGGACTATCACTTCCAACGGATTATCATCCTTCAATTCCACATCTTCCTCTGCTAGCGCCAAGCGTCTTCCATCCGTTGCCACCATCGTCAGCTTGTTCTCCTTAAAAATCAAAAACAGTCCATTGAGCACATACCTGTTTTCGTCGGTGGACACCGCAAAGGAAGTTCTGCGGAGCATGGTCTTGACTGTGTCCTGCGGCATTTGAATCGTCGTCTGCCCTGAAAAATTTGGTATTGGAGGGAATTCCTCTGCCGGCAGTCCGTTGACTCGATACGAAGAGGAGCCGCTTTTGATGGAGCATTGGTTTTTACTGACATCCATCTCAATTTGGCTCCCTCCCACCTCTCGGGCGATGCTGAGCAGTTTTTTTACCGGCATGGTAAAATATCCATCAATCTCCACCTTGGCTTCAACTGTTTTTGAAATCGTTACATCAAGATCCGTGGCTGTCAGCGTCAAACGATCTCCCACTGCGTTTAAAAGCACGTTGGAAAGAATCGGAAGTGTAGTCCGTGTGGATACTACGTTTTGAACAGCCTGGAGACCTGTAATGAATTCCTCTTGCCCGATAGTCAACTTCATCTGCGCGGGGATAATATAAATCTCTTCTGTGAAAAGGAATCCTATTATTAAGGGACGTTAATAAGTGGATAAATAAGTGAATTACTCGTGTTTACTGGATAATTTGTTGGTTTTGCTAGGTAGACGGCAGTTAATAATAAAGACGCAAAAAAAGTAAACCCACATTTATACGTTGAGTTGGCTTTCAATTCACAGGTTTTAAGAGGGTAATTCAAACCGATCTGTTGCGATGAACAAAGTCTGGGAACGTTGCCAAGACATTATTGATTTCTTCCTCGGATGTATCGCGGCCAAGCGAAAAACGGATGAGAGAGTTGGCTTCATTATCATTTCTTCCCATTGCAGAAAGGACATGAGAAGGGTTAAGTGAACCGGCAGAACAAGCAGAACCAGCGGAAGCACAAATTCCATCCAAGTCCAGCGCGGCAAGCGAGGTCATGCTGTCGATGCCAGGCACAGTAAAACTAGCCGTGTTGGCCAAGCGCTTGGCCAACGGGCTAACCAGATTTATCCCGTCAAATTCATTCATGGCACAAAGCCTGTTTGCCAACGACTCAAGTTTGCATCGATCAAATACCGGGGAAGGGACGAACCTCTCGATAGCTTCCACCAACCCGGCAATGGCGGCCAAGTTCTCTGTACCCGCCCTTCGCCCATTTTCGTGCCCGCCGCCAAAGAGGATCGGATCAGGCAACAAAGGAGACTTTATGAACAAAGCGCCACTTCCCTTTGGGCCATAAAATTTATGCCCACAGATGGTAACCAAGTCGGCGTTAAACTGATGAATAGATTCAAATGGTTCCTTACCAAACCACTGCACCGCATCGGTGTGAAAAAGAACACCCCGCTGCCGACAGATTGCCCCAAGCTCATCCACAGGTTGGATGGCGCCAGTCTCGTTATTGGCAGCCATCAAAGAAACCAAAATTGTGTCATCTCTTATAGCAGAATATAAATTTTGTGGAGCTACTCTCCCCTCGGCATCTACCGGTAGTGTAGTCAGCTCGAAACCCTCCTTATTAACAAGATATTCAACAGTGTGCAAAACAGCGTGATGCTCAACTGCAGAGGTGATCAAATGCCTACCTTTAGACTTCAAAAACCTTGCCGTGCCGCAGATCGCTTGACTGACGCTTTCGGTGGCGCCACTAGTAAAAACCACCTCGCTCGCCTTGCACTTCCAAACTTGGGCGACTCTCTCCCTGCTGTCGTCCAAGATGGCGCGAGCTTTCCGCCCAACCCGGTGAATACTTGAGGGATTACCGAAATATTCTCCCAAAAACGGCAACATCACTTCCTTCACTTCCGGGTCAAGAGGAGTGGTGGCGTTGTAATCGAGGTAAACCGTTTTCACTCGCAGTTCCCTACCTAAAAAGTAGGCAAACCACAACAGCAATACAGAACATGAGAAATAGAAGAGGATCGAATAACAAGTTGAAAAGAGCTGAAAAGAATGCGAATAAAAGGTTAATAATTACAAATTAATTCAGAAAATAAGTTCTGCCTGACTTTATTAACATAACGACCACGGGAAGGCAAACAAGCACCAATGAGTGCAGAAATTATTATTAGGAAACCTTGGCTGCATCCGCATCAAAAGGCACATCTGCCATTATTTTATCCAACACAATATCGGTAGTGACGCCCTCTGCTTCTGCCTCAAAATTGACAATCAATCTATGACGAAGCGCTGGTGTGGCAACAACTGCCACATCATCAAAGCTCACGTTGAAACGGCCTTCCGTAAGTGCCTGAACTTTGGCTCCAAGCAACAAGGCTTGAGCTCCGCGCGGGCTGCTGCCAAACCGCAGAAACTGGTTGGTGATGTCGAGCGCTGTCTCCGTGTTTGGGTGCGTGGCCAGAATAAGCCGTATGGCGTAGTTCTTCACATGCGAAGCGACAGGCACTTGCTGAACAAGTTGCTGTAATTCAATCAACGTCGCACCATCGACGACTTTCGAAACCTGCACCGAGGAGCCTTCGGTGGTTCGGGTGACGATCTCGGAAAGTTCCCCAGCCGTAGGGTAGTCGACCAGTAACTTGTAAAAGAAACGATCAAGTTGTGCCTCCGGCAGCGGGTACGTGCCCTCTTGGTCGATTGGGTTTTGCGTGGCCAAAACAAAAAAAGGCAAATCCATTTTACGGATCTTGCCACCGACTGTGACACTGCGTTCCTGCATAGCCTCCAACATGGCCGACTGGGTCTTCGGGGTGGCACGATTGATCTCATCCGCCAAAACCAAGTGGGCAAAAATCGGCCCGTGCTGATACTCAAACGCCCTTTTCCCATCATCGGTTTCATGCACCATGTTGGTGCCGAGAACATCGGCTGGCATGAGGTCGGGCGTGAACTGGATGCGGTTGAACGACAGGTCGAGTACTTGGCTTAACGTCCTCACCAGCAGCGTCTTGCCTAATCCTGGAACTCCCTCCAACAGCACGTGTCCATTGGCGAAAAGTGCATTGAGAGTCCCGTCAACAATCGCTTCCTGGCCAACGATCACTTTACCAATTTCCTCCCGAAGGCCGTTGTATACCTCCCTAAATTTTTCGATTTGTTCCTTTGGATTCATCTTTTTCCCCTTGAGCCAGGCGCTTAACCAAGCGCTATTCCTTCAAGTCGTCGAAATAATCCCGCACAGAGTCACGATAAGCGCGGGGCACCTTGTCCTGGTTTAACGCGTTGAGGGCATCCGACTGCGCCGCAGTCACCGCTTCCTCAAATTGCACCTTACTGCTGCCCTTGATGCTCACGCCGCGCAGCGTGATACTCGGCATCGGCCCCTTGGGGTTGATCTTCCCCTTTATGCGGGTGGACACCATCTCTTTCGGCACTTTGCCGTCACCGCGATCTGTGTTGCCACGGGCATCCATTTCCGGCCGAGAAAAGCCAGAGTTGTCCCAGCGCTGCGCCAAGTCATCCTGCGTGAGTTGGTAGCTGTCATCTCCCCATGTGCCGACTCCGCCGCCCGGTTTGTTGCTTGGCCCAACACCCGGTCTTTTACAGGATCCAAACGACTGACTGTTGCCCACGGCTAGTTGTGCCCTTTCAAGGTTTTGCAGCGCGGCCATCATGTTTTCCATGTCCCCCATTATCTTTTTCAACTCTTCCGCTGCCTCCGCCAGCGACTGCGCTGCCCCAGCCTTGTCCCCAGCGTTGGCTTTTCCCTTAGCATCTGAAAGGAGCTTCGAGCACTCGCCGAAATCTTCCGCCGGGTTGAGAGCCTCCTGTAGTTCCTGAATCATTTTATCGAGTTGCTCGGGAGTTAATCGATCGGACTCCAATTGAGACATCATCTTTTGAAGAGACTCGATTGCGGCCGGCACCTGACCTTTGTCGAGTTGTTCACCTAGCGTTTTGCCAATCTCCGCCATCTGCATTTGCAGGTTCTGCATCGCCTTGGCCAAGTCGGCCATTTTCTGCAAATTATCACCGGAAATGTCCATATTCTTTAGGAATTGATCAATATTACTGGATTCCAACGCTTGCAGAGCTTCGTTGATTTTCGGCATTTCCAGCCCCATTTGCTCAGCCATCTTGGCCAAGTCAGCCATCGATTGAGCCAACTCCTGACGCGCCTGCTGCCCATCTGGCGTGCTAGCGTCCGGTAGTCCTGCTGCGGCGCTCTTGACGGCATCCATTTTCGACTGCAGTGCATCAAACTGTTCTGGCTTGGTTTCTTTCGCGTCGCCGAGGCTTTTCTTTAACTCGTTCAGTTGCCGCTGTATTGCGGCTTTTGTTTGGCGGCCCGCTCCCGGGGCGGCCCGCGAGGCTTGCTGTATTTTCTTGAGTGTGCGCGCTTGGCCAAGCTTGCTGGATTGATCACGCAAACGCTCCGCCAAAATTGATAGCTCGGCCAAGGCTTCGTCGCGCACGAGCCTGCCCTTCATGAATTCCCGGCCAAGTTCCTGCACCGACTCGAGCGCATCCTCCGTCGACTCGAAGTGCGGCGGGCTTATCTCGACTTGCAGCTTTGTCAGCGACGCCAAGTTTTGGCCAACGTCCCCGATGATCGCCGAGTCGCGTTGCTGGTCGAGATGAGCTTGGCTGCGATGCTCCGGCACAAAGCCAAGCCCGACACACGCAGCCAACACTAGCAACGTCCAGTGGCAAACCGTTGGCAGGCGCAGCGGCAAAAGTTTCTTCGGCTCAATCTCTCCAGCTGCTTTTGCGGCGTCGCTAATTACCAAAGCAGACCAAGCGGAGTTTTTTGAAGAGCTGTCGGACAACTCCACCGCTGTGCTCAGGCGTTCCTTTAATCCAATTTCGCGGTCAAGCCAACGCGCAGTGTCGCTGCCGGCAAAGCGCCTAGCCAAGCCGAACAGCAAGCCGGCCAACGGCAGAGCCAAGCCGATGGCTCCCACCCAAAGCAGCGATGACTGGGGAACGGGAGCCAGCTTGTATACCGCTAGGGCGGCAAGCCACAAACAGGCACCGATCAACAGACCAAGCCACATATTACGCCAGCCCAACTGCAACTTCCGACGTCTCGCAGCAGCATCGATTTTTGCTTCAATGACTTGTCTTTCGCTCATGCAAAGAGTCGAGGCTGCGCCCCAATCACACTTTTTACGAGTGCGAAATGAGGGTTTTCTTTATGAAAAATAAGAAGCGCAAAAAGACAACAGAAAACGCTAAATCCCCGAGATTAATCCACAGCAGGCAATTTTAAATAGCGCTTAGCTAGGACTTTTTTGGTCTGATCTTTCCGGAACTGATCATAAATTTTGCGATATTTAGCCGACTTTACGCCGAGTATCGACACGGCCAGCAGCGCGGCGTTGATCGCTCCCGGCTTGCCAATGGCCAATGTGCCTACTGGGACGCCGGCCGGCATCTGCACGATCGACAGCAGCGAGTCCATGCCCTTGAGAGAGGCCGACTCCATAGGCACGCCGAGTACCGGGAGCGTGACTTTTGCAGAGATCACGCCCGGCAAATGTGCAGCCCCGCCGGCCCCGGCGATGATCACCTCTATGCCCCGCTTCTCCGTTGTGGCGAGGTATTTCATCAGCGCGTCGGTGGCGCGGTGCGCCGAGATCGCTTGGGCTTCCCAAGGGATACCGAGGTCGTCGAGTTTTTGCGCGGCATGGGACATCACGCCCCAATCCGACTGGCTACCCATCAGGATACTTACTAAAGGTTTCTTAACTTTTACTGCCATAAAAAATCAAATTGAACCGTTAAACGGCAAGCGAGTAAACTTGGCCAATCACCAAAAATCAACTCTGCGCTTGCGCCAAGTTCAGTGGTCGCGCTTGAGCAGGTAATCGGCGAGCGCCTCCAGTGCGACTGCCTTGCCGTTGAAAGGCTTGAGTGCAGCGTAGGCCTTGGTCGTCAGTTTAGCGGCGATCTTTTGCGACTTAGTCAGGCCTACAACCGACGGGTAAGTCGACTTTTGCACCGCAGCATCCTTGCCGGCGGTCTTGCCCAACTGCTTCGACGATTGGGTCACATCGAGGATGTCGTCGATGACTTGGAAGGCCAAACCGACGGAGGAGCCGAAATCGGTCAGCGCCTGAAGTTGGCGTGGCGTGGCGTTGGCCGACATGCCGCCTAGCCGCACCGAGCAGGTCAGCAGCGCGGAGGTTTTGCGCTCGTGAATGTAGCGGAGCTGCGCTAGCGACACCGGCACGCCCTCGCCCTCGAGATCGGCGACTTGGCCGGCAATCAATTGCGCGTGACCGGCCGTCTTGGCCAGTTCGCCCACAAAACCATTCTGTTTGTAGCGCTTGGTTGGCTTCGCTTGGTTGGCCAACTCGAAGGCCAAGGTAAGCAGCGCGTCCCCGGCGAGCACCGCGACTCCTTCACCGTAAACGACGTGATTCGTCGGCATGCCCCGACGCAAATCGTCGTCGTCCATCCCCGGCAAATCGTCGTGGATAAGCGAGTAGGTATGGACGCACTCGACGGCCGAGGCGAGGATCAGAGAGTTGCTGGCTCTGCCACCGCACGCCTCGGCTGCGGCCATGCAAAGGATAGGCCGAAGTCGTTTACCACCTGCAAACATTGAGTAGCGCATCGACTCATGCAGCGTCTTCGGCTTTGCCGACGCCTTGGGTAGATGCCTGTTCAGCGCTGCATTGACCAGCTTGATGGATCGGTCAAGGTAGCGATTAAGAGAAAAGGATTTAGGCTTGGCCTGCTTGTTGTGGGAAACCGGCACGCAAAGGTTTTAAGCAAGCCCACCAAGACCCACAAGGCAGGAATGGAGAAAAGAGCCTCGTAGGAGGGCAGTATAAAAACCTTGAATTAATAGGCAGAGAAGGGGTCTAATTCCTTCAGTTAAAGCACACGCGAAA